>JAIBAS010000489.1 GCA_019695075.1 Promineifilum sp.
CCGACCGCCGACCGCCGACCGCCGACCGCCGATTGCCGACCGCCGACCGCCGACCGCCGATTGCCGACCGCCGACCGCCGACCGCCGACCACAGACGACAGACCACAGACCACCGACCACCGAGCACCGACCGCTGACCACTGACCTACTGACCACTGACCCACTGACTCACTCTCTTCTACTTCTCCTCCTCCTCGCCGCCCTCGCTCTCCGCTTCGTCGCCGTGCGCGACCTGGCTTTTCCGCCGTGGGTCGATTCCAGCCGCCATGCGCTCATCACCGCCGTCATGGCCAGCACCGGCCGCGCCCCCGACGGCTATGCACCCTACCTGCCCGTCGAGACCTTTCCCTACCACTTCGGCTTCCACACGCTCTCGGCCGGACTGGCGCTGCTGACCGGCTGGGCGCTGCCGGGACTGCTACTGACCCTCGGCCAGTTGCTCAACGGGCTGCTACCGCTGTCGGTCTACGCCGCCGGCCGGCTGGCCACGGGGCGGCGGGCCGTGGGGCTGCTGGCGGCCTTCCTGGTCGCCCTGCCCTTCTTCTTCCCCGGCTACTACGTCACCTGGGGACGCCTGACCCAACTGGCGGCGATGGTCATCATGCCCGTGCTGCTGGCGCTGACGTGGCGGCTGGGGCGTGGCGGGGCGCGCTTCTGGCCGCTGGTGGGCGTGCTGGCCGCCGGGCTGTTCCTCATCCACTTTCGCGTCTTCCTATTCTACGTGCCCTTCGCCGCGCTGGCCCTCGTCGTGCAGGTCGTTGGCCGGCGCGCCGGGCCGCTGTTGGGCGCGGGCGCGATGGCGCTGCTGCTGGTGCTGCCGCGCCTCGTGCGCTTGCTGGCCGAGACCGATCCACTGGCGACCTTTGGCCAATCGCAGCCCGGCTACAATGACTTCCCCAGCGGCTACGTGACCACCGGCTGGGAGCGGCTCTACCTGGCCCTGGCCGCCGCCGCGGCGCTGGTTGTTCTCGTCGCCGTGCTGCGCCGCCGGCGCTGGGCCGCCTTCCCGGCGCTGCTGCTGGTCTGGGTGGCGGCGCTGTTCCTCCTGCTGGCCGGCGACCGCCTGGGCCTGCCGGAGACGCTGGTGGTTAACCTCAACAGCATGTACATCACCCTCTTCCTGCCGCTGAGCCTGCTGCTGAGCATCGTCACCGTGGCCATTGGCGACAAGGTGGGCGCGTGGCTGGGCACGGGGACTGCGCCGGGCGAGTCGCGCCAGTCCGCTCTGCGCTTTGCGCTGTCGTGGCTGTTGCCGCTGCTGGCCGGCGTCGCCCTGGGCCTGCTGGCCGTCTTCGGCGCGCGACAGCAGGCCAACATCGTCAACCCGGAGACGATCCTCGCTCTGCCGGCTGACCAGCCCGCACTCGACTGGATGGCTGTCAACCTGCCGGCCGACGCTCGCGTGGCTGTCAACGCCTGGCAATGGCTGGGCGCGACCTGGGCCGGCAGCGATGGCGGCGCGTGGATCGTCCCGCTGACGGGACGGCAGACGACCACGCCGCCTGTCGATCACATCTACGACGCCGGCCTCTTCGCCGAGGTGCGCGCCTTCAATGAGGCCGCCGCGGCCATCACCGATTGGAGCGACCCGGCCGCGGCCGACTGGCTGCGCGGGCAGGGCGTCAGCCACGTCTACGCCGGCCAGCGCGGCGGCCCGTTCGACCCGGCCCAGCTATCGCGCAACCCCGGCCTGACGCTGCTCTACCAGAACGAAGGCGCCTTCCTCTTCGCCGTCAACCCATAGGTAGGTAGAAAATGGAACGCAGATGACGCTGATGAGTAGGGTAATTGCCCGTTTGACAACGGCTAACTCTGCGCTAGAATCAAATCAGCTTGCGGCTCCGCAAGCCATTTCCACCGGCTGTCCTCTATTCCAAGGAGTACGTTATGGCGTTTGAATTACCCCCGCTGCCCTATCCCGAAGATGCTCTGGAACCCCACATCGACGCGCGTACGATGTCGATCCATCACGATAAGCACCACGCCGCCTACACCAACAACCTCAACTCGGCGCTGGAAGGCCAGCCCGATCTGGCCGGCAAGAGCATCGAGGCCTTGCTCGGCGACCTGAACGCTGTGCCTGAAGCCATTCGCACGGCCGTTCGCAACAACGGCGGCGGCTATGCGAATCACAACCTCTTCTGGGAGATCATGGGGCCGGGGGCGGGCGGCCAGCCGACCGGCGAATTGGCCGCGGCCATCGACGCCGCCTTCGGCAGCTTCGCCGCCTTCAAGGAGCAGTTCGCCAAGGCCGCGGCGACGCGCTTCGGCTCCGGCTGGGCCTGGCTCTACGTGGGCAAGAACGGCGGCCTGGCCGTCGGCTCCACCCCCAATCAGGACACCCCGCTCATGGACGGCAACACGCCCATCCTCGGCCTGGATGTCTGGGAGCACGCCTACTACCTGAACTACCAGAACCGCCGGCCGGACTATGTCGCCGCCTGGTGGAACGTCGTCAACTGGAACGCTGTGGCCGACAAATACGCCGCGGCGCGAAAATGATCCCTGACTCGCGCCGGACGCATTGATGGCCCGGGCGAAGAACGCTTTACAAGGAGAGATACATGACTCACATCATCACCCGACTCTGCCTGCGCGACACCGCCTGTGTCGAAGTGTGCCCGGTCGAATGCATGGTCCTCGGCAAGCCTGAGGAGCAGTGGCCATTGCTTTATATCGACCCCGACACCTGCATCGACTGCGGCGCGTGCGTGCCGGAGTGCCCCTATGAGGCCATCTTCCCCGAAGAGGAAGTACCGTTTGACTACGTCGCGCCGGCGGGCGTCTGGATCAACAATACGAAAGAACTCATGCCCGACGGCGCGCCCTTCACCGGCGTTATCGACGGTCACAATGTCGCTTTGCTCAACGCCAAACAGCTGGCCGGCGGCGAGAAGCTGGACCTGACCGAGGACATCCCGGCCAACTACGCTTTCTATTCCGAAGGCCCCGGCTACGACGCGCTCAATATGTAAGTTCCGTGGTAGGGGCGGGTCTGTAGGGGCGGGTCTAAGACCCGCCCCTACCACCGCCCCTACAGGATGAACCTTGACCGGATTGACTGACCTGTGGCCCTGGTTGGTCAATCCGGTTTTTGCATTGCGGAGGAATCTATGAGCGACTATCGCATCGAAAAGGACTCGCTGGGTGAAGTGCGCGTGCCGTCCGGGGCCTACTGGGGCGCACAGACGCAGCGCGCCATCCACAACTTCCCCATCACCGGCCTGCACCCCTACCCCGCCTTCGTGTGGTCAATGGCCCTCATCAAGCGCGCCGCGGCCGAAGTCAACCGCGACCTGGGCCTCTTCGGCGACAAGGAAGCCGGCGGGCGCACGCTCAGCGGCGCGGAGATGGCCAACGCCATCAGCCAGGCCGCCGACGAAGTGCTGGCCGGGCAATGGGCCGACCAGTTCGTCGTCGATCCCATCCAGGCCGGGGCCGGCACCAGCCACAACATGAACATCAACGAGGTCATCGCCAACCGGGCCAACGAACTCCTCGGCTTCGGGTTGGACGCCAAAGGCAAGCCGGTCAACCCCAACGACCACGTCAACATGGCCCAATCGACCAACGACACCATCCCCACGGCCATCCGCCTGGGCGCGCTGTGGCGGCTGGACGAACTGCTGGCGACGTTGCGCCGGCTGGCGACCGAACTCAACAACAAGGCCGCCGAGTTTGACGGCATTGTCAAGAGCGGCCGGACACACCTGCAAGACGCCGTGCCCGTCCGCCTGGGGCAGGAGTTCGGCGGCTATGCCAAAGCCATCGAGCGCGACACGGCCAAGATCGCCGAAGCGGCCGAGGGACTGCGCCGGCTGGGCATCGGCGGCACGGCCACAGGCACCGGCCTGAACGCCCACCCGCAGTACCACGCCCGCATGGTGCGGACGCTCAGCGCCCTCAGCGGCCTGACACTCTACGAGAGCGACAACCTCTTCGAGTCGATGCAGAGTATGGCCGACGCCGTCCACTTCAGCGGCGCGCTGCGTACGCTGGCCGGCGACCTGACGCGCATCGCCAACGACTTTCGGCTGCTGGCCTCCGGCCCCACGACCGGCCTGGACGAAATCCGCCTGCCCCCGGTGCAGCCCGGCTCGTCGATCATGCCCGGCAAGGTCAACCCGGTGCTGGCCGAGATGATGAACATGGCCATGTTCCAGGTGCAGGGCAACGACCTGACGGTCATGCTCGCCGGCCAGGCGGGCCAACTGGAACTGAACGTGATGATGCCCATCATCGCCTATAACCTGTTCCAGAGCATGGATGTCATCATCAACGCGGTGAACTCGTTCATCGACAACTGCCTCGTCGGCATCACCGCCAACGCCGAGAAGGCCACCGGCTGGCTGGCCAAGAACGCCATCCTGGTGACGGCGCTCAACCCGGTCATCGGCTACCTGAAGGGCGCCGAAGTGGCCAAGGAAGCGCTGGCCACCAACCGGACGGTGCGCGAGGTCGTCATCGAAAAGGGCTACATCAGCGCGGCCGAGGCCGACAAGCTGCTCGACGTTACCTCGCTGACCGAGGGCGGCATCCAGGGCGTCGCCGCGGGCGGCTAGGGTGAAGCGCGGGGGAGCCGGGGAGCAGGGGTGCAGGGGAGAGCGTTACCGCAACAGGCTCTCTTAACCCCCGCTCCCCCGCTCCCCTGCCCCCCGGCTCCCCGCCCCTGATCATGGCTGCCACACTCATCATCAGCCGCGCACTACGCGAAGAGATGTTTGCCCACGCCGATGGGCTATGGCCGGAGGAGGCCTGTGGGCTGCTGGCCGGCGGCGACGGGCGCGCCGTGCGCTTCTACCCGGTCGAGAACAGCCTCCACAGTCCGGTGGCCTACGAGATGGAGCCGGTGCAGCAGGTGCGGGCCATGCTGGCGATGGAGGCCGATGGGCTGGAGATGATCGCCATCTACCACTCCCACCCCGACGGCCCGGCGCGGCCGTCGGCCACCGACGTCGCCGCCGCCTACTACCCCGACGCCGTGCAGCTCATCCTCTCGCTGGCCAACCGGGGGCGGCCGAGCTTGCGCGCCTTCACCATCATCGACGGCGTCGTGGCCGAGGTCGATTGGTCAATCGCAGAAGAGTAGCTCACGCCAAGGACGCAAAGCGGGCAAAGAGCGCAAAAGACCTGTTCTTCTTGGCGTCCTTGGCTTTCTTAGCGCCCTAACGTCCTTGGCGTGCGCCTCTTCTGAGCTGAGTAACCAATAGCCCGCGAGCGGGTTCTATCTGTAGACCCGACTACGAGAGCGCACTATGCAGATTGTCAACTTCCTCCTGGCCGCAGCCATCGGCTATCTCTGTGGTTCCATCCCCTTCGGCTACATCTACGTCCGCCTCCTCAAGGGCGAAGACCTGACCAAGATCGGCAGCGGCCGGACGGGCGGCACCAACTCCTTCCGCGCCGCCGGTCTGGGCGTGGGCGTGTTAACCTCGTTTAGCGACGTACTCAAGGGCGCGGCGGCCGTCTGGCTGACAACGTGGCTGCTGGGCGACCGGCTCGGCGCGGAACTGCTACCCTGGGCACAAGCGGTGGCCGGCGTCTTCGCCGTTGTCGGCCACAACTGGTCAGTCTTTCTGCGCTTCGGCGGCGGCGCGGGCACGGGGCCGAACGTCGGCTGGTCGGCGGCCATCTGGCCGTGGATTTTCCCCATCGCCTTCCTGATCATGGGCGGGATGCTCTACTTCGTGGGCATGGCCTCCGTCGCCTCGCTGAGCATGGCCGTGGTGACCATCGCCATCTTCGCCTACCGCTTCGCCGCGGGCATCGACCCGACGCCGGCCTATCTCGTCGGCAGCCTTGTCGCCGGGCTAGTCGTCACCTGGGCGCTGCGGCCCAATATCGTCCGCGTGCTGAACGGCACGGAGCGGCTCGTCGGCCGCCGGGCGAAGCGCGGCAGCCAGTGAGCAGTGGGCAGTAAGCAGTAAGCAGTAAGCAGTATCCAGTATCCAGTCACGCAGAGCACTGAACACTGGGCACTGGACACTGGACACTGGACACTGAATACTGACAACTGGTCACTGACCGCTACTCTTCCGCAGCCACTCATAGTGCATCATCCCCCAGGCGTCGATGCGCACGCCGTCGATGGTCGGCAGGGAGATGGCCCGGCGCGGCTCCTGGGTCAGGGGCAGCGTCGGCAGTTCCTCGGCCCATAGCTGCTGGATGCGGCCGTAGGCCTCCAGCCGCGCGCCGTCGTCCAATTCGCCCCGCGCCGCGGCCACCAACTCGGTCATCTCCTCGCTCTCGTAGTTAGAGCAAAAGACGCGGTTGGTGTTGGTGACGAAGAAGTCGGTCCAACTAGTCGCGTCAAGGTAGCTCGTCGGCTGCCCCGGCGATGGCCAGCCCAGCAGGTAGGTCGGGTAGGCGCACTGCGAGATTTGCAGCCGGAACTCGTCCCAGCCCGCGCCGGCGACCTCTACCTGGAAGACGCCCGTCTCCTCCAGCTGGGCCTTGATGGTGTTGGCGTAGGTCTCCTCGACGGCGCTATAGCGGCCGTCGTTGACGTACCACAGGGTGATCGGCAGCGGCTCGGCGGCGGTATAGCCCTCCTGCCGCAGCAGTTCGCGCGCCCGGTCGAGGTCGCGGGCGGGCATCGTCGCCAGATGGCCGGGGATGTCGTCGGGCACGGGGCTGAGCAGCGGCAGCCGCGCCCCGCCGAAGACGGCCGCCAGCGCCTCGCGGTCAATCGACAGCGCCGCCGCCTGCCGCACACGCTCGCTATCCCACGGCGCAGTCGTCTGCTCGAAGATGATGTAGCTCTTGAACGTCGATGGCCCGACCCAGGCGGTGTAATCGTTCGCGCCGTTGCCGTCAGCGTCCAGCGCCGACAACTCGGTGAAGTCGTTGAAGGTCAGCCCCGTCCAGGCCAGATCGACCGAGCGGAATTCGACCAGTGAGCGGCGCATGGAGCCGGCGTCGGGGTAGAACTTGACGGTGATGTTCTCGAAAGTGGGCTTTGGCTCGCCCGGCCAATCGGGGTTGGCCCGCAGGCGCATGCGGTCGTTCAGCGCCCAGTTGACGATGGTGTATGGGCCGATGCCGCCGCAGGTGCTGCCGGGGTCGCCGGCGTCGCTGTAGCACTCGCTGCTGATGGGGAAGAAAGGCGGCGCGGTCAGGATGGCCGGGAAGGCCGCCGTCGGCTCCTTGACGATGATCTTGACCGTCGTCGGGTCGATGACCTGCACCGCGTCCTCGTCGGCGAAGTTGTCGCCATTGCTGTCCTTCAGGTAGGTATTGACCAGGAAGTTGCCCAGCCCGCCGGCGCGGTTGAGCGACCACTTAACGTCGTCGGCGGTGAACTCCGAGCCATCGGGAAAGCGCAGTCCGGCCCGCAGCGGAATGGTGTACTCCAGCTTGTCCTCCGACACCGACGGCATGGCCGCGGCCAGCAGCGGCTGTAGCTGGTTGTCGACGTTGAAGCGGTAGAGGCCGCTCATGGTGTTGTTCTTGATCTCCCAGCCGATGAAGTCGGTCGTCAGGCTGGCCGGGTCCATGTCGCTGAACTGGCCGACGACGCCGATGTATAGTTCGGTCGTTGGCGTGCCCACGCGCGACTCACCGGGGTCGACCGCCGCGGCGGCGTTGACCTCCGGGATGAGCCAGGTCAGCGCCAGTTGCTCCAGTTCGCCGCTGTCGCGCAGGCCATCCAGCGCGCTGTTGAGCGACTCCAGCAGGTCGGTGTTGTCGGCGGCGACGGCGATGCCGTAGCTGCGGTCGTCCAACCAGGCCGCGCGCCCCGCGCCGCCGGCGATGCGCAGTTGCTCCGGGAAGGTCGAGGCGAAGTATTCGGCCGTGTAGCTGTCGAGGATGACGGCCTGCACCACTTCGTCGATGAGCGCCTGCACCAGTTGCGACGGCCGCTCATACTGGTTGAACAGGTCGGCGGCGTCGATGCCCAGCGCCGCGGCGGCGTCCTGCCCGGCGCTCTCGGCCAGCACGCCCACGGCCATGCCCGGCCGGATGCTGGCGGCGCTGTCGATGGTCTTGTCATCGACCAGGACGACGACCACCTGCCCCACCTCCAGGTACGGCTGGGTGAAGGCGACGCCGGCCGGCGGCGTGTCGGGGATCATCAGGGCCGACATGACCGCGTCGAAGTCGCGCGCCGAGCCGGCGGCGATGCTGTCCAGCACGCCGTCGCTGGGCGTGACGACGAACTCGTAGTCGAAGCCGGCGCGGGCGGCAAGAGCCTCCATCACGGCGGCGTTGAAGCCGACGACGTTGCCGAACTGATCGAAATCGCTATAGGGCGGCAGGGGCGCATCGGTGGCGACGACCACCAGCTCGCTATCGGCAGCGATGGCGTCAGGCAGGTCGGCCGTCGGGGGCGCGGTCGGCACGGGGGTGGCAATTTCGACCGCCGGGGCGTTATCACCAGCGCAGGCAGCCAAAAGGAGGAAGATGGACACAAGGAGACACCGAGCGAAGACACGGAGAAACCCGGGAGAAACGCTTCTTCCTCGGTGTAACTCCGCGTTCCTCTTCGCGAAATCTCGCAACGGTTGGGGGAACGTCATGGGAACCTCGTCACTTGAGCGGCTAGACAGCGGCTGCAGGCCAAGTATAGCCCTCCTCAGCGAGCCCCAGAAGCAGTAGCGACAGATTTCACAGATTACACAGATTTAGAGTTGCGCATTTGTCCGGCAGAGGAGCTTCACTTATCCCTATTGTGTTACCTCACCACATCGTCATTATGGGCATCTTGTTGACTGTCGTCCTTACTGCTGTAGACTCCGCTGCCGTGTAGTCGCCTGCACGGTACGTTTCTAGGATATGGCAACAGGAGAAGGCATGTGTATCATGGGCTTTAGGCAGGGAGGGGAGTGCTGCCAATGACCGACATCGGCCCCAGAACCCTCAGTCAAGACCTGATGACATGCGCCGGCAAGTTTGTGCTGGCGCAAAAGTTCACCGATCTGCTCCTTCAACAGCAGCCGTTCCTGTCGCTGGGCGGATCGGGATTTACGTACGTCATGGGTAAATTCCAGGCCAATATCCAGGATGAGGCCAAGCGTTTCTTTGATGAGTATGGGCCTCGTTACGGCAACATTCTTTCTGCTACCGAGTCCTTTGCCACGCTGTGGCAGTCGCTCGGCGAAGATGACCTCGAGTCGATGCGGGCCGTTGGTTCAGACACGAAAGCCAGAGATAGCTTCAGCGCGATCTTCCAGGAAGTCGCAGAGCAGGCCGCGGCGATTGGGGCTGAGTTGGCTTCGCTGCAACAGGACTTGCAAGCGCTGAGTGGCCAGCTAAAGGGGGACTATGACTTCTACCACGAAGGGCTAAACGCCGAGGCACGGGATCTGCCGGAGGAACTCAGCCGCGACCGGCAAGAGATCGATGATCTGAACGAGAAAATCTATCAGAACGTCGACGATATTGTTTCCGGGTCGGAGAATTTGAGCACAGGCGGGAGCGACCTCGTGACCGGCATTTTGACGGTCGTTGATGTCAGCGAGATCTTCGAGGCCCAGGACCTGAACGAGACGCTGGAAAAAACGGTCGAGGCCGATCCGTCGCCGACCTTTGCGATCGGCGCGTTTCAGACGCTCGAGGAAGGGGCTGAGGAGTTGACCCAGGCGCAGGTCGATCTGAAGCACAATAACGACGCGCTTGCCGAAGCCTACCAGCGGCTGGCCCACACACGGGCGGCCATTACCGTCGCCAAAGCCATCGAGAGCCAGAGTGCCCAGTTCAAGCAAGCCCTGTCGGATTTCGAGCAGGCCAACGCCGACCTCATCACCCTGTGGGGCGCGACCGGCAAAGGCGGGATCAGCGGGGCCATGGCCCAATTTGCCCGCGAGATCGACGCCGCGGCCGACGCGGACACGGCTGTCGATCTCCTGCGGCGGGTTCGGGAAGCCATTCCGCCATGGCAGGCGGTGGGTCAGGTCGTGGAGCAGATTAAACACAAGTTATCAGGGGTCGGGTAGCCTGCGCTCAGCGGCTTGGCTATTTGCGGATTCTTTGATCAGGAGGCTAGAAGATGACTGACAACACCAACGGCTCAAGCGACAACGCGACAACCACCCAGGCAATGGGCGGCGCCAACAAGCAACAAAGCGCGCAGGCGCTCGTTGTCCAGACCTATGCCAACAGTGTCCTCGAACAACCCGATGTCGATTTTGGCGGGTTTGCCGCCCTCCAGACGCACGAAACGGATATCAACACGGGCCTGAACGGGGCGCGCGACCACGCGCATCACTACCTCAACGACATTCAACCCGTCCTGATAGACAACAGCAGTAATATCGGCAGCTACTTCCTCCTCCATCAGCAGATTTTGACCGCCCTACCGTCAGGCTCGTCGACGAAGGATTGGCTCGATGTCCTGGCCGCCCTCGAAGAGGAGTCAAATGGCCACCAGGCCTCGGCCGCGCAAGCGCTCACAATGCTGACGGCCCTGCACGACACGCTCAGCGCCGATGCCAAGCAGTTTAATTACTTTGTGACGGAGATGAACAGTGCCGTGAACGGCGACAATGGCGTCCTGGACGATCTCTCCAAGCAGATTGATGACGTACGCTCAAAAATCGACTGGGCGATCGCGGGGGCGGCGCTGAGCGGGGTGGCCATCGCGGGCGGAGCGCTCCTTACCTGTATCGGTGGGGTGGCGGAGTTCGTTACGGTCGGAACCTCCACGCCGGTCGTCCTGGCCGGCGTCGCGATCATGAGTGTGGGTTTCGTTGGCGCGGCGGGATCGGCGGCGGGTCTAGTCGCGCTCTACGATACCAAGGCAGACTTGCTGCGGCGGCAGGCCCACCTGCAAGAGGAAGTCAAACTCGCGCTCGCCCTCCAGACGGGTTATAAAAGTTTGTCTGGCCAGGTAAGTAACGCCGTGACGGCCTCTTCCGCGATGTCCAACGCCTGGTCGAGTCTGTCGAGCGATCTGCAAAACCTGACCGCCGACATCAAGAAGGGCACTGAACCAGAAAAGTCCGCAGTGCTTCAGAAGCTGTTCCGCGGCAAATCAATCCAAGAGGTTCAGACCGTTCTCAACGATGTCACCACAATCAAACAGCAACTGGCCGGTGTACAGAATATCGTGCGGCCCGATCAGCCCATCACTGATCTCATTCGCTCATACGCCAACTAGCGTGAGCGTGGCGGAAAGGGATGCCATCTATCTCGAAGGAGGGTTCATATGCCGGGACTACTGAGCCAGGTACTCGACAACCTTAGCCAGATCGAGACGACGATTCGCTCGATCGAGGTGTCCCCGTCCTCGACCCAACAGATCCAAGAAGGCATGCTGACCGGCCTCGACCAGTTGCGCGACGACTGCGACGCGCTCCGCGACCAGGTGACGGCCTACGCGACGCCGGCGCTGGCCCAGCTGAGCGACATCACGGCGCAGTTGAATGCCGACCAGCCGTCAACCAACAAGCTCATAGACGAACTACGCCGGGTGCAGGCGGGGGCGCAGGAGCTTGACGCTCAGGCAGACAGCGTCCTCACGAATGCCAAGACCACTCTCGACAACCAGAACGCCTTCCAGCAACAACTCAACGACGAGAACCAGGCCGCGCAGTCGAGCTACGACGAGTTGCAGACTCGGGTGAGCGATCTTCAGAGTGAGATCGATGAGGCTCAGTCTACAGGGCCAACGGAATGGGAGAAACTCCTCATCCCGGGCGGTCTAGACGAGGTAGTATCCGATATGGCAGCCTCGATCGTAGGCTTGCAAGACGACCTTCAGGAGGCCGAAGGCGAGTTGCAGGAGGCGCAAACGGACCTGACATACCAGCAGACGATCATCCAGACAACGACGGACTTGATGGATCACACCAGCAAAGTCGTCGACATTTTGAGCGGCATCCGCAATACGATCACAATAGTGACCGCGGACCTCGATAATCTCTTTGCGGCGCATTCCGGGCTTGATAAGACCGTGGTGCTGAGGCTATTCACGGCGCAGGCAACAAGCGAGGTGCAATCACTCCTCTCTGACGCATCTTAGTTCGGAGTTGAAAATGAGGGAACGCCTATAGCGAAGCGCATTCGTTGTGGCTCCCGGCTAGATGACGTTGTACTCGCGCATCGTCCCGCCCTCCAGGAAGCGCTCATAGGCCAGATCGGCGATGTCGAGCGTGTGCGCCCCGCCGTCGAGAACGATCTCGCTGACCAGCAGCCCGGCGATGGGGCCGTGCATGAAGCCGTGGCCGGAGAAGCCGGCGACGACGACGAAGCCGCCTAGTTCCGGCACGCGGCCGATGATGGGGTGGGCGTCGGGCGTCGTCTCGTAGAGGCCGGCCCAGCGCGCCCGCCGCCCGGCCGTGGCCAGCAGCGGCAGGCGGGCCACAGCCGCCTCCATGTGGGTCATCTCCCATTCTTCGTCCACGCTCTCGTCGAAGCCGATGGGCTGGGCGGGATTGGACATACCCGTCAGGACGCCGCCGCTCTCGCGATGGAAGTAGAGGCTGCGGGCGAAGTCGATGACAAAAGGGAAGTCGGGGGCCAGTTGCGGCAGCGGCGTCGTCGTCAGGATTTGCCGCCGGATGGGGACGATAGGTAACGTCACGCCGGCCATCTGGCCCACGGCGGCGGCCCACGGCCCGGCGGCGTTGACGACCGTCCGCGTGGCAATGTGGCCCAGGGGCGTGTGGACGCCGGTCACGTGGCCGCCGGCGGTGTCGATGGCCGTCACCGGCGCGTCGGTGGTGGCGCGCACGCCCAACCGTCGTCCGGCGCTGATGTAGCCGGCGACGACGCCGTTGGGGTCGGCCAGGCCGTCGCCGGCGTGGTAGGTCGCCGCCAGCACATCATCGGCGGCCAGTTGGGGCACGCGCCGGCGCACCTCGTCGCCGTCGAGCCACTCCGTAGGCACGCCCAGGCTGCGCTGCAAGGCCACGTTGTGGCGGAACTCGGCCACATTCTCCGCGGTCGTTGCCAGAAGCATGTAGCCGTCATAGCGCAGGTCAATGGCCTGGCCCGTCTCGGCCTCGAAGCGATCCAGCATGGGCAGGCTCAATTGCGACAGGCGGACGTTAATCGCCGTGCTGAACTGGTAGCGGATGCCGCCGGCGCACTTGCCCGTCGCCCCCTGACCAAAGAAGCGCTGGCTCTCCAGCAGAACGATGTCGCGGACGCCGCGCAGAGCCAGATGGTAGGCCGTGCTGGCCCCCATCACGCCGCCGCCGATGACGACCACTTCGGCCGTGGCCGGTAGGTCGCTCACAGCGTCACCACCCGACCCAGCCCCAGCGCCGCGCCATTGCGGACGACCAGCGCCGCCGCGGCGGCGTCCTGCACGGCCACGCCGACGGACTTGAAGAAGGTGACCTGCCCGGCGCTCGTCCGGCCCGGCCGCTGCCCGGCCAGCACCTCGCCGATCTCGTCGCTGACGTGGTCGAGCGTCACCACGCCATCGCGCAGGGGGATGATCAGGTCGCCCGCCTCGGCCAGCGCCGCCGCGCGCGAATCGATGACGACACGCGCCCGCCGGACGGTCTCGGCGTCGATCTCCTGCATCTCGGGGGTGAAGGAGCCGATGCCGTTGACGTGTGTGCCCGGGGCCAGGTCGCGGCCGGCGAAGACCGGCGTGCGCGAGGTCGTCGCCGCGCAGACGATGTCGGCCCCGTCCAGGGCCTCGCGCGGGCTACCGACGACGGTGATGTCGGCGGGGATGGGGCCGCGGCCGGCCATCTCGTCGGCCAACGCCTCCGCCCCGGCCAGGCTATAGACCCGGACGCGCTCGATGGGCCGCACGG
>JAIBAS010000446.1 GCA_019695075.1 Promineifilum sp.
TCGGGTGGTGAAGAACTGCGCGCCGGTGTCGCCCCGGCCCGCGCCGAGGACGGCCGTGGCCAGCCGGCCGCCGGGCTGCTCACCTTCATCGAGGACAACCACGCACAGTCCGGCGTCGCCCAACGCCCGCGCTGCGCTCAGTCCGGACAGGCCCGCGCCAACGATGAGAACGTCAGCGTTCATCGCCGCCGCGCATAGACCAACCCCAGCATCCCTGCCAGCACGACCGCCGCGCCGAGGAAGAGCCAGGACGCGACCGACGCCCCGCCGCCCGCCGCCGGAGCCGGTGTCGCCGTGGCTGACGGCACGGGGCTTGGGCTGGCCGTGGCCGTGGCCGTCGCTGTCGCTGTCGGCGGAATAGGCGTAGCCGTGGGCGTCAGCGTCGGCGTCGGCGTATCGGTGGGCGTGGGCGTCAGGCTGGCCGTCGCCGTCACGGTGGGCGTGTGGGTGGGCGTCGCCGACAGGGCGATACGGGTCAGGCGGGCGTTGGGCGTCGCTGTCGGCGTCAACGTGGTCAACGTCGCCGCCGGGTTAACGGTCGGCACAGCCGCCGGCCGCGCCGCCAGCCCCGTCTCGACGATGAAGACCGGCGGCCCGCCAATGTCGCAGTCCGGCGCGCAGCGCGCGCCGCCCAGCGTCACCCGGTAATAGCCGTCGATCGCCCGCAGCGGCTCCTCCTCGCCCGTGGCCGACACTAGCAGCGCCTCGTCAGCCAGCGCCGGCACGCGCACGGCAACGGCGACATCGCGCCGCGCCCAGAGCACGCGGGTCACGCCCTCCGGCCGGTTGAAGGTGAAGCTGTAGAAGTCGCGCGTCTGCTGCCGCCCCACGGGATAGGTAAAGCCGCTCAGATAGCGCACCGTCGTCCGGTAGGCGTCAAACGCGGGACGGCGCGAGCCATCCGGCCGCAAGATGCCGAAGGACTCGCCGCCGGGCGGCAAGAGGATGTCCAACAGCTTGTAGACGCCCACCCGCGCCGCCTGCGCCCCATAGGCCAGGGCATGAGCCTGAACGATGTACCAGGCCTGCTGCTCCAGATCGACCTGAAAATTCGGCCGCTCCACCGGCCAGAGCGGGTCGAGGTTGGGCGAGGCGTTGGTCTCGTTGACCCAGATGGGCTTGCGAACGCCGTAGCGCTCCTGGATGTCCCACGTCTCGTTGATGAGTTGCTCGACTGTCTCGACGCGGAAGTAGATGTGCAAAGTGACGACGTCGAAGTAGTAGTTGTTCGCGGCGGCGTCGGGATCGGCCGTGGCCACGCGCAGGAACTTGGCCAGCCACTCCGGGTCGTGCCAGTAAGACCAGCCGGCCAGATGGACGACCGACTGCGGGTCCTCCTCCTTGGCCACCAGGTAGGCCACCTTCAGCAATTGAAAGTAGTCGGCCGTCGTGCCGCTGAACTCATGACCATAGACACCGGCGGCGATCTCCGGCTCGTTCCAGACGATCCAGTGATGGACGCCGCGCGGCGCGTAGTACTGCACGACCTTGCGCACGTAGCCGGCCCAGAGGTTGTCGGGGTCGTCCACCGGCAGGTAGAGGCCGCGCGGCACGCCGGAGTATGGCTCGCCATCGGTCGCCCAGGCGGGCGTGTTCTTCAGCAGGCCCATGACCATGCGGTCCTGCGCCTGCGCCTCGACCAGCCACTCCTCCAGTACGTGGAGAGTGTTCCAGTCGTCCGGGCCGGTGGGCTGGATCTCGTTCCAGTAGAAGAGGATGCGATCCCAGCCGACGTTTAGTTCGGCCGCTTCCTCCGGTTGCCAGAAAGCCTCGATCACGCCGAAGCGCGGATCGACGCGCTCATCTTCCTGCGCCCGCGCGGAAAGGGACAGGGCCGCCAGGAGCGCAAACAATACGAGGGCGACCGGCAGCAGTCGCCCGTAAATCTTATGCCTCATGCTTCGATGCCGTCAAATGTGCGTTTATGCGAATCAATCAGCCGGCGATTATAATCCCCTTGGAGATACGATACCAATGGACACACCCGCCACCCCGCCTATCCACCTGCGCCCGGCGCAAGAGGCCATCCTGGCCTATCGCTCGGGGCGCATGGCCGTCAGCGCCGTGCCCGGCAGCGGCAAGACGTTCACCCTGTCGCTGCTGGCGGCGCAACTCATCGCCGACGGCCGCATTGACACCAACAACGGCCAGACGGTGCTGATTGTCACCTTCCTCAACGCCAGCGTCGATACCTTCCGGGCGCGCATCCGTCGCCGCCTGCTGGAGATGGGCCTGCCCGACACGGGCTTCGACGTGCGCACCCTGCACAGCCTGGCCCTGGAGATCGTCCGCTGGGGCAGCGACCTGCTGAGCGACGACCTGACCGTGCTCGACGAGGGCCAGAGCCGGCAGTTCCTCGACGCTGCCGTGGACGGCTGGATCAACGACAACGCCCGCCTGTGGGAGGCGTTCCTGCCCGACTACGGCCGTGAGTACAGTCCGCAGATGGTCGCCCGCTGGCGCGACATCACGGCGACGACGGCCGCGGCCTTCATCCGTGAGGCCAAGAACGAGCGCTACCGCCCCGACGCCATCTTCGCCACGATCCGCGCCCAGGCCGAGGAGAACGTCGATGACGACACGCCCAACCCCGCCCGCTCGCCGCTGATGCACATGATGGCCGGCATCTACGGCCGCTACCAGACGGCGCTGGCCCGGCAGGGCGGGCTGGACTACGACGACCTCATCTGGCTGGCCGCCGACCGGTTGGAGCACGAACCCGACCTGACCACCAACCTGCGCGCCCGCTGGCCCATCGTCCTGGAGGACGAGGCCCAGGACAGCGTGCCGCTGCAAGAGACGCTGTTGGAGCAGCTCACCGGGCCGGAGGGCAACTGGGTGCGCGTCGGCGACCCCAATCAGGCCATCACCAGCACCTTCACCGCCGCCCACCCGCGCTTCTTCTCGCGCTTCATCGACCGGCCGGACGTGACCGCGCGAACGCTGCCCAACAGCGGCCGTTCCGCCCCACTGATCATCGGCGCGGCCAACGCCATCCTCAACTGGACAATCGACAACCACCCCGTGCCCGAAGTGCGCGCCAATGCCTTCCGGCGACAGGACATCCTGCCCACGCCGCCCGGCGATGCCCAACCCAACCCACCCGACAGCGAGGCCGAGGCGCGCATCCGCGTCTACCGCCACCGCGAGGAGGAGGAGTTGCCGACCGTGGCCCGGTTGGCGGCGGAATATGCCCGGGAGCACCCGGAACAGACGCTAGCCATCCTCGTGCCCACCCATCAGGCCGGCTACGCCGTCGCCCGCGCCCTCGACGCGCTGGACGCCGACTACGACAACCTGTTGCGCGGCAGCGGCCGGGAGCGCGAGGTGGCCGCCGCCCTCCACGCCGTCCTGGCCGTGCTGGCCAACCCGCTGGACACGCGCGCGCTGCAATCGGCCCACAGCGGCCTGTCGGAGTTGCGCGAAGCAGGGCCATACTATGACCCCTACCCCGACGACACCGAGCAAATCGAGCGCTTCCGGGCGCTGCTGCGCAGCGTCCACCGGCCGGAGACGCTGCTCTTCCCGCGCGAGGACGAGGAGCTTGTGGAGGCGCTGCCGGCCGGCGTGGCCTCCGAGGAGGATGTCGCCCGTTTGGAGCGGCTGGCCGGCTTCCTGCGGGCGAACTTCGACCTGCGCACTCTGCCGGTCGATGACCTGACGCTGGCCCTGGCCGACGCGCTCTTCGCCAACGACAGCGCCGGCGAGGCGGCCGAGGACGCAGCCAACCACGAGCTAGACCTGGCCATCGCCTACCAGATCGCCGCCCAACTGCGCCTCTGGCGCGAGGCGCAACCGGAGTGGCGGCTGCCGGAGTTGGTGGCCCAGCTACAGATGGTCGCCTCCGGCCGGCGTTCGCTCGGCATCATGCGCGGCGCGGAGTTGGGCTACGAGCCGGCCCCCGGCCGCATCTCATTGGCCACGCAGCACAGCAGCAAGGGGCTGGAGTGGGACGCCGTCTTCCTGGTCGGCATCGACGGCATGTGGATTCCCGGCAGTCTGGAAGCGCCCTTCCTGGGCGTCCACGACTTTCTGGGCGGCGACCCCAACGCCGAGGCCACGGCGCAA
>JAIBAS010000558.1 GCA_019695075.1 Promineifilum sp.
CGCGGCCGGGCGGCGCGGCGGCGGAGCATCGACGCCAAAGCTCACCAGCACGTCGCCCAGCCAGTCGGTGGCCGTCGGGGCGTCGGTGGTCGTCGGGGCGTCGAGCGCGAGTATCGCTGAGGGCTGATCCATGATGAGCCTCCACACAAGCTAAGGCGCCGGAGCGGCCAACGCCGCGGCGGCCACGCTGTTGCCCGGCTCCAGCGCCAACACCTGCTGATAGAGCGCGCGCGCCCGCGCCGTCTGGCCGGATTGCGCGAAGAAAGCGGCGGCGGTGAGCAACACGTCTACATCGTCCGGCCGCAGGGCCAGTACCTCATCGTAGGCCGAGATCGCCTGACGCCGGTCGCCAGTGGCGGCGGCGGCGGCGGCCAGGCTCAACCAGTGGCCGGCGTCTGTCGGCTGGAGGCTGGTCGCCTCCTGCAGATAGCTCACCGCTTGCTTGGCCAGCCCGCGCTGCATGGCCACCTCACCCCGCGCGGCCCAGGCGTAGGCGTCGTTAGGCCGCTGCTGCAAGAGGCGGGCGTACCACGCATCGGCCGCGGCCAGGTCGCCGGTCGCCCGCGCGGTGTCGGCCAACGCCAGGTGCAACTCCCGCTGATAGGGATAGACCTCCAGGCCCTGTTCCAGCGTCCGGCGCGCGTCATCAGGGCGGTCAAGGGCCAGGTAGGACAGGCCCAGTTGGTAGAAGGTATCGGCCAGTGGACGGGCCTGCGCCGTCAGCAGGTGCTCATAGACCTCGACTGCCTCGCCATAGCGCTCGACGCGGAAGGCGGCCCGGCCGAGCCGTTCCCAGGCCGATAATAGACCGGGGTCGGCCGTGCGGGCCATGTCGAAGTAAACAATGGCCGCCTCTGGCTCGTCGCTCTCGTCGGCGGCAATGCCCAGCGAGAGCCAGTAGTAGGCCGTGGGCGCCACGGCGGCGCTCACCGCGCCGCGGCAGTAGTTCCTGGCCTCGGCGATGCGCATCTCGCTCACCAGCAAGCGGCAGATCTCGAAGCGCGTCAGCGTGGCCGGGTCGGCCCTGGTCGCGCCCTGCAACAACCAGCGCAACCCTTCGCTGGGCCGGTTGTTGCGAAGGGCAACATAGGCCAAGGCCCGGGCCTGCACGCCATTGGTAGGCTCCAGGCCGTCGATCTCCGGGTTGTCGTCACCCGCGGCGCGCATGGCCGCCAGCAGGTAGGGCCTGTTGGCCAAGTTGCGTTTCACGGCGGCTTGCAGCGGGCCGCGAAACGGGGCCAGGGCAACCAACAAGAGAACCAAAGGCAGCAGCCGCCGCAGCCACGCGCCCAGACGGTGCGCTCGCGGCCGAGCGGCGGCCTCGCGAGCCTGGGTCTTGTCTGGTGTGGTCATTTCGGCTGCCTTCATCTTTGCCCCGGTCAGATGGCTAGAGGCCACTGGTGTCGAACGCCGCCAGTTCCTCCGGCAACAGCCGGTCGTCCGGGCAGAGCAGCACGTGGCAGCGCCCCCGCCCGGCCAGTTGGTCCGGGTCGGCGACGACCGCCTTGGTGCGCGGGTAGATCATATAGTAGCCCAACTCGGCCAGCTGTGGCAGGAGCTTGGCCGCCGTACCCGGCACAGTGATGTCGCCCCAGGAATGCAGTTCGACAAAGATGAGCGGCCGGATGGTACGCATGGTCGTCGCCAGCCCGGCCAGGGCGGCCAACTCCGCGCCCTCCACGTCGATCTTGATCAGCTCCGGCAGCAACGCCGTCCGCGCCACAAAGTCATCCAGCGCCAGCGTCGCCTTGCGTAGCGCGCGGTGGTGAGCCAGATAGCCGGGGATGACCGACGCGCTGCCGGAAGCCGCCTCGCCGAAGAAATCGAGCGCGTAGCCGGAGTGATCGGACACAAGGGCATTGACGACCTGCACCCGCGCGGACAGCCCATTGAGCGCGGCGTTGTCGCGGATGAGATAGCAGCCCTTCTCGGAGGCCTCAAAGGCGACCAGACGGCCGCCGGCGGCCATCGTCTCGGCCATGACCAGCATGGTCAGGCCGACGTTTGCGCCGACGTCAAAGATGCACTGCTTGCCCCGCGCCAGCGTCTGCAACAGGGCATAGTCCCGTTCGCCGGTGTGGTTTGGCCGGGCCTCGCTGCGCAGGCGGTAGCGGACGTCGAGCAAGGTTGCCTCGGCCGTCGGCCGCAGGGCGTGATAGACAGTCGCGGCGACGCCGTTGCGTTGAATCTCCCCATTCTTGTTAGACTTGATACCGATCAACCTTCGCCTCCATGACACATCACAACACAGACGGAACAGCCGTGGCATCATAGGTGGTGGCCACGGACGGACGGACACGAGAAGAATCGGCCGGCCAGAAATGCCGGTCATGCCACAGCGCCAAACTGAGCAGCGTCCACAGGCCGCGGCTCAGGTCATCCCGGCCGCTGATATGTTCCTCCAGCATGTCCATCAGGGCCGGCCGATGGATGGCCAGCCCCAGCAGTTCGCGGCGGCCGGCAAAGGCGTCCCGGAAGACCTCGCCCAGCGGCCCGCGCAGCCAGGCGGCCATCGGAATCTGGAAGCCGCGCTTGGCTGTCGTCTGCGCCGGCAGGTGGCGGGCCAGGGCATGGCGCAGCGGCAACTTGCCCAGGCCCGTGCCCAGGTCGAGGCACGACTGCCAGTCCACCCGGCCGGCCACGTCGATCACCTCGCGATCCAGCAATGGCACGCGCACCTCCAATGAGTTGGCCATGCTGGCCCGGTCAACCTTCAGCAAGACCATCGACAGATGGCCGACAAACTCGTTCCAGCGCAGCCATTGCGCCGTCGCGCCCGGCTCCCAGCCGTCATAGGCGAACAGGTCGAAGTCGCCCGGCCAGGCGGGCGCGTTCTCAAAGACGGCTGATAGCCACGACGCGGGCAGGCGGGTGTGCTTCTGGCGATACCAGTCGCCGATGTCGCGGGCGCGCAGGTTCGCGTGGGCCTGGCCCACGTGCAGGACGCGCCTGGCCCCCCAGCGAGCGCTGCGCCGCCAGTGGCCCTCGCGGAAGTCGGGCGCGTGGCGCAGGACGCTGCCAAAGCGCTCGGCGTAGCCCCAGAATAGCTCGTCGCCGCCGTCGCCGGAAAGCATGACGGTCATGTCGCGCCGGGCGAGGTGGGCAACGAGCAAGGTCGGGAAGATGGAATGGTCGGCGAACGGCTCGCCGCACGCGCCGACGACCGTGTCCAGCCAGTCGAGGGCGCGGTCGGGCGTGAACGGCTCCAGCACGTGTTCAACGCCCAACTGACGGGCGTAGGCGGCGGCGTCGGCCGATTCGTCGGCCGGGTCGCCGTCCGCGCTGATGGTGTAGGCCCGCACCGGCCGGCCAGTGGCGCGCATCTTGGCCACCACCAGCGGCGAGTCAATGCCGCCGGACAGGAACGCGCCCAGCGGCACGTCGCTGATCATCTGCCGGCGCACGGCATCGCTGACGGCCGCATTGACGGCCTCGTCGGCCGCCGCGCCGCGCAACTCCGGCTTCTGGTAGACCGGGAAGCGGTAGTATGTGCCCTGCTCGCACCGGCCGTCGCCGTCGAACCGCAGCCACGCGCCCGGCGGCAGCATGTGCGTGCCCGCCAGCAGCGCGCGCGGCGCGGGGATGTAGCCCAGACGCAGGTAGAGGCCCAGCGCGTCGGCCGACACCGGCCGCCCGGCGGCCCACGGGTGGCGCATGATCTGATCGTACTGCGAGGCGAAGAACAGCCCGGCGTCGTCGCGCAGGTAATAAAGCGGCTTGATGCCGGCGTGGTCGCGGGCCAACAGCAGGCTGCGCTCGCGGCGGTCGTAGAAGCCCAGGGCGAACATGCCGTTCAGCCGGTCGAGCGCGGCCGTGCCCCAGTGGACTAACGCCTGCAAGACCACCTCGGTGTCGCCCGTGGAGCGGAAGCCGACGCCCAGCCGCTCCAGTTCGGCGCGCAGGGCGACGAAGTTGTAGACCTCGCCGTTGAAGACCAGCGCGTAGCGGCCGTCGGGCGTCAGCATAGGCTGGTGGCCGGCCGGCGACAGGTCGAGGATGGCCAGGCGGCGGAAGGCCAGCCAGGCGTGCGCGCCGTCGCGCCAGTGGCCGGCGTCGTCGGGGCCG
>JAIBAS010000178.1 GCA_019695075.1 Promineifilum sp.
TCGCGCGACGAACTGAACCAATATGGAGATTAATTTGTTAATGTCCTATAATCACGGATAACTGACAACCACTTCACGCGGAGGTGCATGATGACGGCACAACTGTCAGAAACTAAAAAGATGCATCACTCAGCACGGCTGGCGCAACTGATCCGCATCTATGAGAGAGGCCCGGTGAGCGAACGAATGGAGGTTACGCTTGATAAGCTACTCTCTCTTGAGGCGGCCGAGGCTAGAAGAGATGTAGAGGAGTTAAGCGCCGACTTGCTCAAATTCGAAGAGCGCTTCGGGATGGACTCGCAAACGTTTTACGCTCGCTTTAAGGCCGGCGAGTTGGGCGATGATATGGACTTTATAGAGTGGGCTGCTTTCTTCAACATGTATCAGCATGCGCAAGAGCGCCTGGCGGCATTGGGCGAAGCGTGAAACCGAGCGAACACCTGCTCAAGCAAACAACCGGCGGCCGGCCATAGGCCGCTTCGTGAGGGGAACTATGAGTGAGACTATCTTCGGCCGCCTGGCCACTCTGGAAGTTCGTAACGAATTCGCCCAGCTGCGCCTGAAGGGGCTGCAACACCGCCGCCGGCTGTCGCCCGGTTCGCCGCGCGCCGGCGAGCAGCCGGTTGTCACCGTCACTGTCGGGCCGGACATCCCGGTGGACGAGGTCGTCTGCCTGATCACCGAGCCGGAGGCGGCCGTCGTGCCGCTCCACCGCGTGCGCGCCGACTTTGACGTGCCGCTGTGGGCCTACGTCGAGACGTGGGAGGCGGCCCTGCCCGCCCACCCGGCCGGCACGCTGGTGCGCTACCAGCTTCGCGCCCACGACGAGGACAGCAACGAGATCTACTGGGTGGACGACGGCGCGGAGTACAGCTACGTCGTCGGCGATTCCGGCCCACCGGCCTGGGCGCTGCCGGCCAGCATCTACCAGGTGTTCCCCGACCGCTTCTCGCCGGGCATCGGCCGCGCCTGGAACCCGGCGGCGCGCCTGTCCGACATCTACGGCGGCACGCTGCGCGGCATCATCGACAACCTGCCCTACATCGCCAACCTGGGCTTCACCGTCATCTGGCTCAACCCCTTCTTCCCCGACGAGACCCACCACGGCTATCACGCCACAGACTACTTCGCCGTCAACCCGCGCCTGGGCACGCTCGACGACGCGCGCGAACTGGTGGACAAATGCCACGAGCGCGGCATCCGCCTGCTGCTCGATTTCGTCGGCAACCACTGGGGCAGCAAGCACAGCACCTTCCAGGCCGCGCTGGCCGACCGCAACAGCCCCTACTACAGTTGGTACTACTGGCGGAACTGGCCGGAGGATTACCTGGCCTACTTCGACGTGCCCGACCTGCCCAAGCTCAACGTCGATCATCCCGGCGTGCGCGACCATCTGCTGCGCAGCGTCGGCTTCTGGCTGGGCGACATGAACTTCGACGGCCTGCGCCTCGACCATGCCGACGGGCCATCCTATGACTTCTGGACCGACGTGCGCGTCGTCGCCCGCAGCATCAAGCCGGATGCGTGGATGTTCGGCGAACTCGTGCGCACGCCCGACACGCAACTCAGCTACGCCGGCCTCTTCGACGGCACGCTCGACTTCCTGCTCTGCCAGGCGATGCGCAACACCTTTGCCACGGGCGAGATGAGCCTGGCCGCCTTCGACGCCTTCCTGAGCCGGCACGAGGCCTACTTCCCGGCGCAAAACGTCTTCAGCCGGCCCAGCTTCCTGGACAACCACGACATGGACCGCTTCCTGTGGCGGGCGGGCAACGACAAGCGGCGGCTGAAGCTGGCCGCGCTGGCGCAGTTCACTCTCGGCGGCGCGCCCATCGTCTACAACGGCACCGAGGTCGGCGTGTCGCAGACATGCAACATCCACGACCCGGACAGCCAGGGCATGGAGGAGTGCCGCCAGCCGATGCCCTGGGGCGACGCGCAGGACGGCGAACTGCACGCCTATTTCTGGTACCTCAGCCACCTGCGCCGCAACCACTCGGCGCTGTGGCGGGGCAGCCGGCAGACGCTGCTGCTCGACTCGGCGGCGCAGACCTACGCCTATGCCCGCGAGGACGGCGCCGACGCGCTCATCGTCGCCCTGAACATGAGCGCGGAGCCGCGCACCGTCGTCGTGCCCCACGTGGAGCGCGGCGCGCAAGTGACCTTCGAGCTACCGCCGTGGACGGGCGACGTGGCCGCGATCTGACATGACCGCCGACGGCCGACGGCCGACCGCCCAACCGACCGCCCAACCGACGGCTGACCGCCGACCGCTGACCGCCGACGGCGAGCCGGCGGAGGCGCGCCGCTCCGGCGACGCTGGCCGAACGTCCGCCGTGGCCAGCCGATTCGCTTCTCTGTCAGCGGCCGGCGGCCGGCGGTCGGCCGTCCGCGGTCTGTCGTCCGTCGTCCTCCTAGCCGTCCTCTTACTCGCCTTCGGCCTGCGCGCCCACCGCATCGGCGACCAGCGCGTGTGGTGGGACGAGGGCTGGTCGGTCTGGGCGGCGCGCTTCCCCGTGACCGACATCCTGCGCGAGACGGGCAACGATGTCCACCCGCCGCTCTATTTCACCCTCCTGCACCTCTGGCGGACGGGCAGCGGCGACAGCGAGGCGGGCTTGCGCCTGCTCTCGGCCAGCCTGGGCCTGCTGACCGTCGCGGTCACCTACGCCCTCGGCCGGAGTATGGCCCGCGGGCATCTGCCGCCGGGGGCGGCGCGGGCCGTCGGGCTGCTGGCGGCGCTGCTGCTGACTGTCTCGCGCTTCGCCATCGCCTGGTCGCAGGAGATCCGCATGTACGCCCTGGCGACGCTGCTGGGCGTGCTGGCCGTCTGGGCGGCGCGGCGGGTGTGGGTCTATGGTCGCCGGCGCGATGCCGCCGCCTATGTGCTGCTGGTGACGGCCGGTTTATACACGCTCTACCTGTTCGCGCCCGTCTGGCTGGCGATCAACGTCGCCTGGTTGCTGGCTGTATGGGCGCGGGGGGGCAACAATTTCCCCCGCTCCCCCGCTCCCCCGCTCCCCCGCTCCCCCGCTCCCCGCCCCCCCGCCCTCTGGCTCGGGCTGCAACTGCTCATCCTCGCCCTCTTCGCCCCCTGGGCCATCTATGCCGCCGGCGGCTTCCTCAGCACGGCCTCGGCCACGCCCATCCGCCTGCTCGACTTCCTCCACATCTACTGGACGGTGCTGACCGTCGGCATCCCCGTCGACGTGGCCCAGTTCAACTGGCTGACGCTGCCGGCGCTGGCGATCTTCGTTGTCGCCGTCACAACCTTAGTGTGGACGGTGGGGAAGAAGTTAACGCAAAGACGCCAAGAGGCAAAGACGCAAAGGGAAGAAACGGGTGGGATTGGCGGGCAACGGGCGCTGACCGATGTCGTCTTCCTGCTGGCGGTGCTGTTGCTGCCCGTCGTGCTGGTCTACTTCATCTCCCTGCCGCGGCAGAACTTCTACAACCCGCCCTTTAACCCGCGCTATCTGGTCATCTTTACGCCGTTCTATAGCATGTTGTTGGCGTGGGGGCTGGGGGTGGTGGCCACACGCGGGCGAACGAGCGCCGACCACGGACGACAGACCACAGACGACGGTCAGCGCGTGGGCCGTGGTCTGTCGTCTGTCGTCGCTCCGGCGCTACTGACCGTCGCCGCAGCCATCTTCATGCTCACCGTCGCCCTTGTCGGGCTGTGGCCCTACTATCCGGGGCGGATTCGGATCGACGACTACCCGTCGCTGGTCAGCACGCTGGCGGCGCAGCGGCAGCCGGGCGACAGCGTCATCCTCTACACCGACACCGACTGGCCCATCTTCGCCTTCCACCACCCGGAGCCGTGGCGCGGCGTGCCCCACCTGTGGGCCATGACGCCGGAACTGGCCGGCGACTTCCTCACGCCCATCTGGGCCGACCACGACGCCGTCTGGCTGGTGACGACGCCCTATAGCGCCGCCGGCGACCCGGAGCGGTTCGTGCCCGGCTGGCTGGCGGAGCGGGCCACGGCCGTGCGCGCCTTCAACTACGGCGACATGGCCCTGACGCTCTACACGCGCACGG
>JAIBAS010000601.1 GCA_019695075.1 Promineifilum sp.
GCGCCCTATCGCTGGATGGCCACGCGATCGCCTTCGGCGACGACAGTTGGGCGCGACAGGACGGCCGCGCCATCCAAACGCTGACCATCTGGCGGCAGGGGGGCGCGCCGCGGCCGATCCAACTCTACGTCCACGTGCTCGACCAGAGCGGCCAACTCGTGGCCCAGTGGGACGGGCTGAGCGCCGCCTGGGAGGGCTGGCGGCCGGGGGACACGCTGATGCAACTGGCCACCGTCACCCTGCCCGACTCGGCCCCGCCCGGCGCGTATCGCGTCGTTGCCGGCCTCTATGACCCGCTGACTAACCAAAGGTGGAGGTTTGCGGATGGGCAAGACGGCGTAGAATTGGGGCAGTTCACCGTTCCCTAGCGTTGGCGGGCGGGCAGCTTTGGAGTAACACGTATGGCTTTTCACGGCGGCGGCTGGTGGGCTTTCCTCAGCCAGGACGAAGAGCAGGATCAGCCGGTTGTCACCCGCGACCTGCTGGCGCGCGTCTGGCACTTCGCGCGCCCCTACACCCGCGAAGTGGTGCTGCTGTTGCTCAGCATCTTACTGACGACGGGCATCACCCTGGTCACGCCGCTGCTGATGCGCACACTGATCGACGACGTGATCCCCAACGCCGACACGCGCATGCTGAGCTTGCTGGCGCTGGCGCTGATCGCCGTGCCCATCCTCAACGGCGTGGTCGGTGTCTGGCAGCGCAAGCTGAGCGCCTACGTCGGCGAACAAATCATCTTCGACCTGCGCTGCGCTGTCTACGAGCACTTCCAGCGCATGTCGCTGCGCTTCTTCACCCAGTCGCGCACCGGCGAGCTGATGTCGCGGCTCAACAACGACGTCGTCGGCGCGCAGCAGGCGGTCAGCAACACGCTCATCGCCATCTTCTCCAACATCGTCCAGGTGATCGGCACGCTGGCGATCATGATCGCCCTGGAGTGGCGGCTGACGCTGCTGGGGCTGGTGGTGCTGCCGTTCTTCTACCTGCCGGCGCGGCGCATCGGCCGCGTCCTGCGCGACCTGCGCCGCAAGTCGATGGTTCTCAACGCCGAGATGAACGCGACGATGAACGAGACGCTCAACGTCAGCGGGGCGCTGCTGGTGAAGCTCTTCGGCCGCGAGGAGCGCGAACTGGCCCGCTTCCGGCGCGACAGCGCCGCCGTGCGCGACCTGGGCATTCACTCGGCGGTCATCGGCCGCTGGTTCTTTATGGTGCTGGGCATCATCGGCGCGGTCGGCAGCGCGTTGGTCTACTGGGTGGGCGGCTATCTGACCATCCAGGGCGCGTTCACCATCGGCACTATCGTCGCCTTCGGCGCGTACCTGAGCCAGCTCTACGGCCCGCTCATGGCCCTCACCAACGCGCCGGTGGAATTCGCCCAGAGTATGGTCAGCTTTGAGCGCGTCTTCGAGGTGCTGGACATCCCTGTGGAGATCGCCGCAGCGCCGGACGCCCCGCCGCTGCGCGAGGTCGCCGGGCAAATCACTTTCGACCAGGTCACGTTCGACTACGCCACGACGGGCGAGAAGGGCGCGGCTCTGGCCGAGGTGGTGCGCTATGACTGGGGCAGCGGCGAGACGCTGCTGCGCCGCGGCCGGAACCGCAAACCCCGCTCCGTCGCCTACCGCGCCAACGGCGCGGCCGATGGGGCCGAGGCTGACGGGGCCAACGGCGTTGAGGCGGGCGCGCCACGGCGGGTGGCTCTGCACGAGGTTGACTTCCGCATCGAGCCGGGTCAGTTGGCCGCGCTGGTCGGGCCAAGCGGCGCGGGCAAGACAACGATCACCTATCTCATCCCCCGCCTCTACGACCCCACCGGCGGCCGGGTGCTCATCGATGGCCACGACCTGCGCGACGTGACGCTGCACTCGCTGGCTGAGAACATCGGCATGGTGACTCAGGAGACGTACCTGTTCTATGACACCATCCGCGCCAACCTGCTCTACGCCCGGCCGGACGCGACCGAGGCCGAGATGGTCGCCGCCGCCCGCGCGGCCAACATCCACGACTTCGTCGCCGGGCTGCCCGACGGCTATGACACCGTGGTGGGCGAGCGCGGCTACCGGTTGAGCGGCGGCGAGCGCCAGCGCGTGGCCATCGCCCGCGTGATCCTCAAGAATCCGCGCATCCTCGTCCTCGACGAGGCCACGTCCCACCTCGATTCGCTGTCGGAGGCGCTCATTCAGGACGCCCTCCAGCACGTCATGGAGGGGCGCACCAGCCTGGTCATCGCCCACCGCCTATCGACCATCCTAGCCGCGGATGTCATCCTGGTCATGGACGAGGGCCGGCTGGTGGAGCGGGGCACGCACGACGAGCTGCTGGCCCGCGGCGGCCTCTACGCCTCCCTCTACGAGACGCAGTTCCGGGCGCAGGTGTAGCTCGATGCGAGGGGGCAAGGCAGAAAATGGCGCTCTGGACTGCGCCTTCGCCGACGCGCGCCTAAGGACGTAGCACTGTCGGCAGAAAGAGCCGCTCGACCGGCATGGTGGGGGTGACGGTGATGAATGTGGCCGACACCGGCCCCCAGTTGCCGGCGCTGTCCTGGCCGCGCAGGTAGAGGATGTGGCCGCCGGGCAGCAGCGCCGACGTTTCCACCTCGCCGATCACCTTTTCCACGGCTGCGTCGAAGTTGCCGTCCGTCGCTGCCAGGGCGACGGGTTGGGCGTCCTCCTGCCACGGCGGTACGTCCACCGTGTACTCGGCCGCGGCGATGGGCAGGCCGCTGTTGCTGGTCGCGTCGAGCGTGGCCGACACGGAGCGCACCGGCCCCGGCCCGGCCACGAGCACGTCGCGCGCGTCGGGGCCGTGGATGGTCTGATAGGGCGTGCGGGCGATGGTGGCCGCGTAGAGCAACGCCGGGCCGTTGTCCGGCCACTGGATCGCGTCGATTGTGCTGTAGGGCGGCATGAACTCGTCGCCGATCTCGAAGGTGAAGGCGGGGATGCCCAGTTCGCCGTAGGCCCAGTCGTCTGTCGCCCCGGCGGCGGCGTAGAGGCAATCATAGGCCGCCGCCTGGCAGGAGCGGTAGCCGTTGAAGGTGGCCAGCTTGTCGCCGATGGCCCGCAGGTCGGTCTTGTTGGGCGCGTCGATATACAGGTGGCCCCACGGCCAGAGGACAAGGTTGCTGAAGCTGTGGAGGGTGATGAGCAGGCCGGCTGTGTCCGCCGGGGCCGGGTCGTTCATCGCCGGGCCGCGCCGGTCGGCAAAGAGAGCGCTTAGCAAGGCCTCCAACTGGGCCACCTCGCTCTCCGAGGCGGGGGCGACGCCGCGGAAGACGGGGCTGCACGGCTCATCGCTGGAACCGTTGCCGCCCCAGGCGAAGCTGTGGTTGCGATTGAGATCGACGCCGAACTGTATGCCGCTGTCCGGTGGCCAGATGTCACAGTCGTCGAGCGCGTCGAGACCATTCTCAAGCCGGGCGTTCTTGCGCTGCATGAACGGCAGGCCGCCATAGGCCGGCTCCTGCCCCAGTTCCACCAGCCAATGCCCGTCGGGGTTGGCGGTGGGCACGATCCAGATTTCATGCCAGTCGACCAGCCAGGTGATGTTGGCGTCCGTGCCGTAGCCGTCAAGCAGCAGGTCGAGGAAGCGTAGGGCGATCTCCGGCGTGGTGATCTCGCGGGCATGGATGTTGGCCATCAGGAAGAAGACGGGCTTTTCGCCGCGCGAGACGGCGTCGGCGCTGATCGTGGAACTGCCGGCCACGGCCTCATTGGTGACGCGGATGGCGCGCAGTGGGTAGCCGGCCAGGGCGTCGCCGCCGGGCGTGACGCAGCCGCCGCGCGCCAGGCAGTAGCTCTGGCCATAGGTCAGCAGTTCGGTCAGCTGGGGGTGGACCGCGGCGGCCGTATCAAGGGCGGCGTAGATTTCATCGACCGAGCGATAGCCGTCGTAGAAAGCCGGGGCGTCGCGACGGGTCAGGCGGGCCGTGGCGGGGGTGCCGTTGGCCGTGGTGATGTCGGCCTACCGGGTGGGTTTCCGTGCCATGTGGGAGATCTCGCTGGCCGAGGCCCGGGAACTGGGGGTGGCCACCGACGCCA
>JAIBAS010000116.1 GCA_019695075.1 Promineifilum sp.
CGCGCCACATGGGCGCTTGACAGCGCTCATGTGTGGCGCTAGAGTGCAGAGTGGCGCGGAGGCGCTGCCCATGATTCGCACAGAGAACCTCACCAAATCCTTCGGCGATCACCTGGCCGTTGACCGGTTGACGCTGGACATCAATGCCGGCGAAGTGTTCGGCTTCCTGGGGCCGAACGGCGCGGGCAAGACGACGACTATCCGCATGTTGAGCAGCCTCATCTCCCCCTCGGCCGGACGGGCGACGGTGATGGGCTACGAGGTTGGCCGCGACGACCAGCAGATCCGCCGCCACGTTGGCATCCTGACGGAGACGCCGGGCATGTACGACCGCCTCTCGGCGCGGCGCAACCTGACCATCTTCGCCCGGCTCTACGAGGTTGAAGCGGTTGACCGGCAGGTGGAGAAGTACCTGCGCCTGCTGGGCCTGTGGGAGCGGCGCGACGATGCCGTGGGCGAGTTCAGCAAGGGTATGCGCCAGAAGCTGGCCATTGCCCGCGCCCTGCTCCACGAGCCGCCGGTGCTGTTTCTCGACGAGCCGACGGCCGCCCTCGACCCGGAAGCGTCGCGCCTGGTGCATGACTTCATCAGCGAACTGCGCAGCGAGGGCCGGACGATCTTCCTCTGCACCCATAACCTCGACGAGGCCGACCGGCTGTGCGACCGCGTGGCCGTCTTCAAGACCCACTTGCGCGTCGTGGACACGCCCGGCCGCCTGCGCCGGCAGGTCTACGGGCGGCAGGTGGTCTTTCATCTGGCCGGAGCGGCCGAGCCATACCTGGCTCTGGCGCGCGCCCTGCCGTTCGTCAGCGCCGCCGAAGCCGAGGCGGGCAAGCTCATCCTGACCCTCGACGATCCTGAAGGCCACAACCCCGACATCGTGCGTGCCCTGGTCGCTGCCGGCGCGGACATCCAATTCGTGGGCGAGTTGCGCTACTCGCTCGAAGACGTTTACTTGCAGCTGGTGAAGGACGACGCGACGCCGGCGACCTGAGCGGAGGCAACTCATGGACAAGATCACAACGGTCATCGCCAAAGAGTGGGCGGAGGTGTTCAAGAACAAGCTGGTGCTGTTCTCCGTCCTGTTTCTGCCGCTCATCCTGGCGGCCATTCCGCTGGTGATGCTCTTTGTCTTCCGGCAGGCCAGCGGCAGTATGTCCGCGGAGTTGAACGACCCGGAGATCATGGAACTGGCCGGGGCGCTATGCACGGGCCTGTCGGCGGCCGACTGCACCATCGTCTACACGCTCAACCTGTTCGTGCTGATGTTCATGATCCTGCCCGTGGCCATCCCGGTGACGATTGCCGCCTATAGCATCGTTGGCGAGAAGACGACGCGCAGCCTGGAGCCGCTGCTGGCCACGCCGATCACGACGGCCGAACTGCTGGCGGCCAAGATCGTCGCCGCCATCGTGCCGGCCGTGCTGGCCACGTGGGTGGCGTTCGGCATCTTCCTGCTCGGCGTGCGGCTGCTGGCGTCGCCGGCGATCTTTGGCGAGTTCTTTGCCGCCCAGTGGTTGCTGGCCATCCTCGTCGTCGCCCCGCTGCTGACGCTGCTGTCGGCCTGCGTGGCCGTCATCGTCTCTTCGCGCGTCAGCGATCCGCGCGTGGCCGAGCAGCTCTCCTCGGTGGTCATCCTGCCGCTGATCCTGCTGGTCATCGGCCAGTCGGTGGGGCTGATCCTCATCGACCGGCAAGTCATCCTGCTCATGGGCTTAATCGTGTTGGTGCTCGACGCGGGCTTGCTCTGGCTGGCGGTGCGCCTCTTCCAGCGCGAGACGATTCTGACGCGCTGGAAGTAGGCTCTTGCCATTTCCGCCTAAGCGACTATAATCGATACGATTTTCTGCCATCGCTTCCCTTTCCTGGTTAGCAGGCAAATTAACAGTTCACACACGCCTGGACCGAAGTGGCTGTGCTTGCAGGGCGACGCGCCACCTTCCCAGGTCTCTTGCACGTGAAGACCGCCGCGGGTTGGCGCAGCGTGGCCCCTTGGCCATGCAAGTTCCACTCGGGTTGAAGGGCGTGGACGACCAAAACAACGAAAAGGAGAATACCTCATGGCCATTGTTTCGATGAAAGCGCTCCTGGAAACAGGCGTGCACTTCGGTCACCGGACGCGCCGCTGGAACCCGAAGATGAAGCCCTATATTTTCACCGAGCGCAACGGGATCCATATCCTCGACTTGCAGCAGACGATCGTGCTCATCGAGGAAGCCTACAACGCCATTCGCGACGCCGTGGCCAACGGCGGCGATGTGCTCTTCGTCGGCACCAAGCGTCAGGCGCAAGACACCGTCGCCCGCGAGGCGGCCCGCGGCAACCAGCCCTACGTCAACGACCGCTGGCTCGGCGGCACGCTGACCAACTGGCGGACCATCCGTCAGCGCATCAACTACCTGCGCGAGCTGGAGACCCGCCGCGAGGCCGGCGAGTTCGACCTGCTGAAGAAGACCGAGCGCTTGCGCATTGAGCGCGAGATCGAGAAGCTGAACCTGCGCCTGGGCGGCATCCGCGAGATGCGCGACCTGCCGGCGCTGCTGTTCGTCGTCGATGTCAGCCACGAAGTGACGGCCGTGCGCGAGGCCAACAGCCTGCGTATCCCCGTCGTCGGCGTCGTCGATACCAATAGCGACCCCGACAACATCGACTACGTCATCCCGTCCAACGACGACGCCATTCGCGCCATTAAGCTCATCGTCGGCAAGATGGCCGACGCGGCGCTGGAAGGCATCGCCATGCGCAAGGAGACGATGCAGGAAGAGGTCACCGACTTCGACCGCTATCGTTACGAGAGCTTCGACGGCATGGAAGACGCCGAGGACGAGATGCTGCTGGGCGCGTCAACCCTGAAGAAGATGCGCGAGGGCGCGCCGGCCGCGACCGAAGCGGCCGCCGAAGAAGAGACGCGCGAAGATATCCAGGTCGATGTGTCCGATATCTTCCCCGGCGCGGCCGAGGCCGAGACTGAGATGCAGGCGGGCGTCGAGGACGTCACCCAGTAAATCCAACGGAGAGTTTGAGAAGATGGCCATTACAGCCGAAATGGTGAAGGAATTGCGCGGGCTGACCGGGGCGGGCGTCCTGGAAGCCAAGAAAGCGCTGGAGCAGACCGAAGGCGACTTCGAGAAGGCGATCGACATCCTGCGCGAGAAGGGCGCCGCGCGCGCCGCCAAGCGCGCCGACCGCGCCGCCAAGGAAGGTCTGATCGAGCTATACGCCCACCCCGGCGGGCGCGTTGGCGTCATGCTGGAGCTGAACTGCGAGTCCGACTTTGTGGCCCGCACCGAGGGCTTCCGCGAGTTGGCCCACAACCTGGCCCTGCACATCGCCGCCGCCGCGCCGCGCTACCTGCGGGCGGAGGACGTGCCCGCGGCCGAGATCGAGCGCGAGACGGCCGTGTTGAAAGCCCAGGCCATGTCCGAGGGCAAGCCGGAGGCCATCGCCGAGAAGATCGTCGCCGGGCGCATCACCAAGTTCTATGAGGAGATCTGCCTGCTGGAGCAGCCGTTCGTCAAGGACGAGAAGGTCAAGATCAAGGACATGTTGGCCGACGCCGTGCGCACGACGGGCGAGAACATGATGGTTCGCCGCTTCGTCCGCTATCAGTTGGGCGAGGCGTTGGAGGACTGAGTCGAGGGGTTGGGTCGGGGGAGCCGCCAGCTTCGCCCATCGCCGACAAGTCAACACACTGAGGAGCGCAAGCCGATGTCAGACGTTCGCTATAAGCGCATTCTCCTGAAGATGGGCGGCGAGGCGCTGGCCGGCCCCGGTGAGTTCGGTATCGACCCGCAACGCGCCGCCGAGGTCGCCCAGGTCGTGAAGGACGTTCACGACCTGGGCGTCCAGGCGGCGCTGGTGATCGGCGGCGGCAACCTGTGGCGTGGTTCGGTCGGCACGCAGTACGGCATGGACCGGACGACGGCCGACCACATCGGCATGGTGGCCACGGTCATGAACGCTCTGGCGTTGAAGGATGTGCTGGAGCGGGCCGGCGTCGTCACCCGCGTGCAGACCGCCTTCGAGATTCGCGCCATCGCCGAGCCGTACATCCGCCTGCGTGCCATCCGCCACATGGAGAAGGGGCGCGTCGTCATCCTGGCCGGCGGCACCGGCAACCCCTATTTCACTACCGACTCGGCCGGCGCGCTGCGGGCGATGGAACTGAACGCCGACGTGCTCATCAAGGCCACCAAGGTCGGCGCGATTTATGATGACGACCCCATGAAGAACCCGGACGCCAAGCCATTCGACCGGCTGACGTATCTGGAATTCCTGCGCCTGCGCCTGCGCGTGCTCGATACGACGGCCGTCTCGCTGTGCATGGACAATAATATGCCCATTGTCGTGTTGAACTTCTGGCAGAAGGACAGCGTCCGGCGGCTTGTGCTGGGCGAGACAGTGGGCACAACCATCTCGGCCTAGCGCCGGGCTGACTTGAACCACAACGGAGGGTCCTATGATTGCTGATGTCATCCGCGAAGCCAATGCCCGCATGAAGGGGGCGATCGCCTCGTTGGAATCCGATCTGGGAGCGTTTCGCACCGGCCGCGCCTCGACCAAGCTGGTCGAGCACCTCAAAGTGGAGCAGTATGGCATGGAGATGCAGCTCAACCAGATGGCGACTATCTCCGTGCCGGAGCCGCAACAATTGGCCATCCGCCCCTATGACCGCAGTGCGCTGTCGGCCATCGAGAAGGCCATCATGAAATCCGACCTGGGCATCATGCCCAACAACGATGGCCAGATCATCCGCCTCAACATCCCCCGGCTGACCGAGGAGCGCCGCCGCGACCTGACGCGCATTGTTAACCGGCGCATCGAAGAGGCCAAGGTGGCCGTGCGCAACGTTCGCCGCGACCTGAACCACGATCTGAAAGAGTTGAAGGACGAGAAGATGATCGCCGAAGACGACTTCACGCGCGGCGAGAAGCAGCTTCAAGAAGTCACGGACAAGTACATCGCCCAAATCGACGACATCGGCCGGGCCAAAGACGCGGAGATTATGGAAGTCTGAGCATGGTCAGTGAAGACGCGGCCCTCGACCTTTCAAACCTGGAAGTGCCTACCCATGTGGCCATCATCATGGACGGCAATGGCCGCTGGGCACGCCGGCGCGGCCTGCCGCGCCAGGCCGGCCACCGCGCCGGGGCCGAGAACCTGCGCCGCATCATCCGCGCCTGCGTCGAGTTCAAGATCAAAGTCCTGACCATCTACGCCTTCTCGACCGAGAACTGGGGCCGGCCCAAGACCGAAGTGCAGGCGTTGATGAAAATCTTCGCCCGCGTGCTCGACCAGGAGACGGACGAACTCAATCGCCAGGGCGTCTGTGTCCACCACCTGGGCGACCTGACCGGCATCGAGCCGAAGCTGCAAGAGAAGGTGCGGCGGGCGCTGGAACTGACGCGCGATAACCAGCGGCTCATCCTCAACGTCGCCTTCAACTACGGCGGCCGGGCCGAAATCCTCCACGCCGTCCGCCAGATGCTGGCCGACAACATCCGCCCCGAAGACCTGACGGAGAGCCTCTTTAGCTCTTACCTGTTCACCAAAGGCCTGCCTGACCCCGACCTGGTCATTCGCACCAGCGGTGAGTTGCGCATCAGCAACTTCCTGATCTGGCAGGCCGCCTACGCGGAGTACTATCCCACGCCCGCGCTATGGCCGGACTTCGGCCGCGCGGATCTATATGAGGCCATCGTCACCTTTAACCGGCGCGATCGCCGCTTTGGACTTGTCACCGATCCATCGTCGCCCGCATAGCTGCCCTTCATGGACCTTAATCGCGCCCTTGTTGCCCTCGTCGTCGGTCCGGTGCTGATCGTCGCTGCCTATCTGGGCGGCTGGTACTTCTTTGTGCCGCTGGTGCTCGTCCTGCTGGCGGCCACGTCTGAGTATACGCGCATGATCACGGCCATGAGACACCACGCCCCACGCGCGCTGTTGATGCCGGCTGTGGGGCTTGTGCTGACGGCGATGGCCTGGGCCGAATATCGCGTCGTCAGCCTGGTCGTCTTTTTGGCCATTCTGGCCCTGCTCGTCTATTGCCTGTGGCGCTTCGAGCGCGGCCTGACGACCGACGCGGCCTCGGACTGGTTCGCCCTGGTGACGGGCCTCGTTCTGCTGGGCTGGATCGGCGGCCACTTCTTCCTCCTGCGCCGGCTGCCGGACGATGGCTTGCGCTGGACGCTGGTGGCTATGCTGACTATCTGGGCGGCCGACATGGGCGCTTATGGCGTTGGCTCTTTCCTGACCGGGCGCGTTCTGGGCCGCCATGCGCTCTCGCCGCGCCTCAGCCCCAAGAAGACGGTCGAGGGGTATATTGGCGGCATCATCATCGGCACGGGCGTTGCCCTGGCCGTGGCCGCGATCCTGGACGTGTCCTTGTTGCTGGCCGGCATCTGTGGCTTGGCGGTCAGTGTGCTCGGCCTGTTCGGCGACCTGAGCATTTCGCTGTTGAAGCGCGAAGCCGGCATGAAGGACTCCGGCACGCTGTTTGCCAGTCACGGCGGCGCGCTCGACCGGCTCGACTCGCTCATCTGGGCCGGAGCCATTGTCTACTATCTGGTTGTCTACCTTGGCCCGCTGCTTCCCCCGGCCGGCTGAGGCGTTCCCACTGCGCACTGAAGGAGTACAAGCCTGTGTCTACTGTGACGACCATCGAGCGTTTCATTCTGGATCAGCAGCCGGAGTATGCTCGCGGCGAATTGACTAACCTGCTCTATGACATTGCTCTCGCCGCCAAGATCATCGCCCACAAGACCAATCGCGCCGGGCTGATCGACATCCTGGGCGAGGCGGGGCAGATAAACGTCCAGGGCGAAGCGCAGCAGAAGCTCGACCTCTATGCCCACGACATCGTCCGCAAACTGTGCGACCACACCGGCCGGTTGTGCCTGATGGTCTCCGAGGAGTCAGAGGAAGTCCTGACCATCCCCGCGCGCTATAGCAAGGGCAGCTATGTGTTGGTCTTCGACCCGCTGGATGGCTCCTCCAACATCGACGTGAACGTCAGCATCGGCACGATCTTCGGCGTCTTCCACTGCGTCGACCACGAGCGGCGCGGCCGGGTGGAGGACGCCCTGCAGCCGGCGCGCGACCTGGTGGCCGCCGGCTACGTGCTCTACGGGGCCAGCACCATGCTGGTCTATTCGACCGGCAGCGGCGTCCACGGCTTCACGCTCAATCCGGAGTATGGCGAATTCCTGCTGTCGCACCCGAACATGCGTCTGCCGGAGCCGCCGGCCTATTACAGCGTCAACTCGGCCTACTACAACCGCTGGTCGCCGGGCGTGCAGCAATTCTTCGACTGGCTGGAGGGCAAGGACGACGACAGCCCCAACGTCTCGGCGCGCTACATCGGCTCGCTGGTGGCCGACTTCCATCGCAACCTGTTGCGCGGCGGCATCTTCTGCTATCCGGCCGAGAGCGGCCGCAAGGACGGCAAGCTGCGGCTGCTCTATGAAGCCGGGCCGCTGGCCTTTCTGATCGGGCAGGCCGGCGGCTATGCGTCCGACGGGCGGCGGCCGATCCTCGACATCATGCCCACCCACCCGCATCAGCGCGTGGCCCTCTTCCTGGGCAATCGCGCGCTGGTGGAACGCGTGGAGGCGTTTGTACGTCTAGAAGAAGCAACCCCGGCGACGGGCGCGCCGGCGGCCGGATGAACTTAGGCAAAACGTTCATTTCGTCCGGTTGACCATAAGCAGGGGACATGCTATACTGTTATACATCCCACCGTGTAGGCCGATGAGTTCTGCGGGAATGCTTGGTGGGAGCCACGTGGCGGGCCGGCTTCGGAACCACCCGGTGGAATGAATCAAGCTCCCTCAAGCTGAGCAAAGCGAATAGCGTAGGCTCTATCGAACCGCCCTGACCTAGTTCCCCAGCTTAATCCATCGAATCGATTCACCGCTGGCCGCCGGCATTCGCCGAGCGTCAGCGGGACGAGTGGCATCACGATGGATCGGAACGGCCGCACGCGCCGCCATTGGCTTGCCGCGCGTGTCTGGTGGGCCTGTTGGGCAGACAGCACGATCGCAGTGGTGGAATTGAATATAAAACGAAGTGGCCGCCGTGCGGCTCCTTGTTCGGAGGGGCACGGCGCCAAAGAGAAGTAATGTATGGACATTGGTGAGCTGGAAAGCAAAAAACTGAGCGAACTGCGCGACATCGGCCGCGACATGAAGATCGCCGGCTACACGACGATGAAGAAGCAAGATCTTGTCTTCCGGATCATGCAGGCCGATGCTGAGTCGAGCGGCTACCACTTCCGCGGCGGTGTGCTGGACATTGTTGAGGATGACAAGCAGACGATGGGCTTCCTGCGCTCCGGCGCCTATCTGCCGGGCAAGGACGACATCTATGTGTCCAACTCGCAGATCCGCCGCATCGGCCTGAAGACCGGCGACATGGTCTATGGCCAGGTGCGCGTGCCCAAGGACAACGAGAAGTACTATAGCCTGCTGCGCGTTGAGGCCGTCAATGGCATGAGTCCGGAGATGCTGAAGACGCGCGTCCGCTATGAGTCCCTGACGCCCATCTTCCCCGACCAGAAGATCAAGCTGGAGACGAAGCCCGGCATTCTATCGACGCGCCTGATCGACCTGGTCACGCCCATCGGCCGGGGCCAGCGCGGCCTGATCGTCTCGCCGCCCAAGGCCGGCAAGACGACCGTGCTGAAGGAGATTGCCAACGGCGTCTCGGAGAACTACCCCGAGATTCACCTGATGGTTGTGCTGATTGGCGAGCGGCCGGAAGAAGTGACCGACATGGAGCGCTCGACGCAGGGCGAAGTGGTCAGCTCGACGTTCGACGAGCCGGTGAAGAACCACTGCCGCGTGGCCGAGATGGCTCTGGAGCGCGCCAAGCGCCTGGTCGAATCGGGCCGCGATGTCGTCATCCTGCTGGACTCCATCACCCGTCTGGCCCGCGCCTATAACCTGACTGTGCCGCCCAGCGGCCGGACGCTGTCCGGTGGCCTCGACCCCGGCGCGCTCTATCCGCCGAAGCGCTTCTTCGGCACGGCGCGCAACCTGGAGTTCGGCGGCAGTCTGACCATCATCGCCACCTGTCTGGTTGACACCGGCAGCCGCATGGACGACGTCATCTACGAGGAGTTCAAGGGCACGGGCAACATGGAGTTGCTGCTCAGCCGCCGCTTGCAGGAGCGCCGCATCTTCCCGGCCTTCGACATCGAGCGCTCCAGCACCCGTCGCGAGGAATTGCTCATGTCGGCCGACGAGCTGGCGCGGGTCTATACCATGCGCCGGATGCTGAGCCACCTGATGGACACGCCCGGCTACGACATCAGCAGCGCCACGGCGGCCGTCTTGCAGCGCCTGCGCGGCACGAAGACCAATTACGAATTCCTGGAGACGCTGACCAAGGACATGGCCTAGTCCGGTCGGCCCAGGGGCGTGCTCCCCTGAGCGCGCCTGTTTGCGACCCCCAAACTGAACGGCAGTTGAGAAAGCGCCCCCGGCACGCGCGGCCCCATTGCGGGCCGCGCGTGCTGTGATAGCATTCGCAGTTGCCTATGCACGAAGACAAAAGCGTGTGGCAACGCCTTGCCGGGTATGGCGTTCTGGCCCTGGTGGCCGGGATGATGCTCCTGGGATGGCGGGCCGCAGCCACCACCACCGCCCAGGCAGAGGAGCCGCCCACTGCCCCGAACGCCGCCGTCGAAACAACCGGCGGTTCTCCGTCCGACGCGGCGTTGCCCGACCAGGCCGTGGCCGACGCGCCGTTGGCCCCGGTCATCGAGGACATCGCCGTGGCCCCCGCGGCCGTGCCGCAGACCTTCGTCGGCCGCCGCCCCGAACACAACTTCCAGACCTACACCGTCGAGCGCGGCGACACGCCCAACGGCATCGCCGATAAGTTCGGCATCCAGGCGACAACGCTGCTGGGCGGCAACCCGCTGCTGAGCCAGGAGTCGAGCCTGCTGCAAACGGGCGTGACGCTCGTCATCCTGCCCATTGACGGCGTGCTCCACGACGTGCAGCCGGGCGACACGCTGGAGAGCATCGCCGAGCAGTATGGCGTGTCCGTGGAGACGATCGTCGGCTACGCGCCCAACAACCTGGAGTTCCCCTATCGCCTCTTCCCGGAGACGCAAATCATGGTTCCCGGCGCGGTGCGCGACGTGTTCGTATGGACGCCGCCGAGCCTGGAATCGGTGCGCGGCTCCTCGCGCGAGGGCAGCGGCGTCGCCCCGCTCATCGTGGGCACGGGCACGTTTATCTACCCGGTTAACTCGCGCAACTTCAGCCAGTACTTCTGGTATGGCCATCCCGGCGTGGACATCGCTCTGCCGGAGGGCACGGGCGTGGTCGCCTCGGACACGGGCACGGTCACTTTTGCCGGCTGGAACATCTACGGCTACGGCAACCTGATCGTCATCAATCACGGCAACGGCTACGAGACGTTCTACGGCCACCTCAGCAGCATCGGCGTCGTGCCGGGGCAGATCGTCTACCAGGGCAATTTCATCGGCAGCACCGGCAACACGGGCAACTCCTCCGGCCCGCACATCCACTTTGAGGTGCGCATCAACGCGGCGCAGGACAACCCCTGCTTCTACGTTGGCGGCTGCTAGACGCGGCCGGCGCTGAGATGGCGGTCGCGCAGTTGGCCGCAGCCGGCCTGGATGTCGATGCCGCGCCGGACGCGCACCGTGCTGCCGACGCCATACTCGGCCAGCACGCGCTGGAAGCGATCGACGCGCTCCGGCGAGGAGGGCATGCCGCCGTAGCCGGCGGTGGGGTTGAGGGGGATGAGGTTCACGTGGGCCAGCATCCCCTGTAGGAGCCTACCCAGCTTGTGGGCCTGCTCCTCGGTGTCGTTCTCCCCGGCAATCAGCGCCCATTCGAACGTCAGCCGCCGCCCCGTCTTCTCGATGTAGTAGCGGCAGGCGTCCATCAGCACGGCGATGGGCCAGCGGCGATTGACCGGCAGCAGTCGGCCGCGTTCCGCGTCGTCGGCGGCGTGGAGGGAGATGGCCAGCGGCGTCTGGCGCTGCTCGTCGGCGTAGCGGCGGATGGCGGGCACGAGGCCGACGGTGGAGATGGTGATCTTGCGCGCTCCCAGGTTTAGCCCGGCGGGGTCGGTCAGGCGGTCGACGGCGGCCAGGGTATTGTCGTAGTTGTGCAACGGCTCGCCCATGCCCATCATGACGATGTTGGTGACGTGCTCGCCGCGGGTGGCCAGTTCGCGGGCGAAATACGTCACCTGGCCGACGATCTCCCCCGTGCTGAGGTGGCGCATGAAGCCCATCTGTCCGGTGGCGCAGAAGACGCAACCCATGGCGCAGCCGGCCTGCGTGCTGATGCACAGCGTGCGCCGCTTCTCATAGGCCATCAGCACCGTCTCGATGAACTGACCGTCGCCCATGCGGAAGAGCACCTTGGTCGTCTGGCCGTCGCGGGAATTCTGGCGCAGGACGATGTCGCCGATTGTCAGCGTCGTCTCGGCCGCCAGTCGTTGGCGCAGCGCCGCCGGGAGGCTGGTCATCTCGGCCGGGTCGGCGGCGAAGTGGCGGTAGAGCCACTCCCACACCTGGCGGGCGCGAAAGGCGGGCTGGCCCCACTCGGCCAGCCGCGCCGTTAGCTCCGGCAGCGACAGGTCATAGAGGTTGACCGGCGTGTGGGCGGGCGACTCAGACATGGGTGGGCACGCTCTGCCCTTCCAGGAACGCGGCCAGGGCGGTGATGTCGTCGAAGATGAAGTCGGGCTTGTCGGGGCTGGCGGCGGCGTCGTCGCGGCTGGAGATGCCCGTCAGCACGAGGATGGCCCGCAGGCCGGCAGCCTTGGCCCCGGCGATGTCGGTGGACAGGCGGTCGCCGACCATGGCCACGCCGGCCGGCTCGGCCCCCAGCCGCTTGATGGCCTCCTGGAAGAGGATCGGCCCGGGCTTGCCGATGAGCAATGGCTGCACGCCGGTCGTGGTGCTGATGACGGCGATGAGCGCCCCGGCGCCGGGCACAGGCCCCAGTTCGCTGGGAAACGACGGGTCGGGGTTTGTGCCCACGAAGCGCACGCCGCGGTGGACGAGCAGCGCGCCCATGGCGAAGTCCTCGTAGGTGGCGTGGGGGGTGTAGCCGACGACGACGACGGCCGCCGACTGTCCGGCGCGCACGTCGGCCGGCGCAATCGGTCGGAAGCCGCGCGCGGTCAGAGCCTCGTGCAGCCCCGTATCGCCGACGATGTAGGCGGGCGTGCCGGGCGGGTATTCGCCGGCCAGGTGGGCGGCAGTGGCCTCGGCCGAGGTGAGGATCTGCTCCGGCGGCACATCGACGCCGAAGCGGGCCAGCTTGGCCGTGTACATGACCGCCGTCTTGGTGGCGTTGTTGGTCGCCAGCACGAAGCCGATGTGGTTGCGGCGGAGCGTCGCGAAGAAATCGACAAGGCCGGGCATGGGCGTGTCGCCGCGCCAGAGCACGCCGTCCATGTCGAGGATGAGGTGGGTGATGGGTGTCGTCATAGGTGTCCTGCGCCCCGGGCCCGTAGGGATGAAGGATGAAGGATGACCTGCGGGCTGCCGGGATCGTAAGGGGGATTATAGCCCAACAGGGGAGTCGTGGTACAATCCACCGATTGCCTCCCATTGTCGGGGGTTTTTGCGCGCGGGGGCAGCCCGCGGCTGTGGCCCGCGGCGGCGGGTTGAGAGGAGCGAAAACAACATCGTGAAACTATCGGTCATCATTCCGGTCTACAACGAGCGCACAACGCTGGAGCCGGCCGTGCGGGCGGTGCTGGCGGTCAACGAGGCGGACGAAATTCTGATCATCGACGACGGCTCGACCGACGGCACGCTGGAGCTGTATCCGGCCATCGCGCAGCTCGACCCCATCATCCGTGTCATCAAGCATGAGAAGAATATGGGCAAGGGCGCGGCCGTGCGCACCGGCTTTGCCCAGGCAACGGGCGACATCTTTCTCATCCAGGACGCCGACATGGAGTATGACCCGCGCGATTATCGGGCCATGCTGCAGCCCATCGAGGAGGGGCGGGCGGAGGTCGTCTACGGCTCTCGCTTCCGCGGCGGCCCCACCAAGACGATGTTCTTCTGGCACATGGTCGGCAACAAGATGCTGACCCTGGTGACCAACGTCGTCTACAACACGATCCTGTCCGACATGGAGACGTGCTACAAGGTCTTCCGCGCCGACGTGGTGCGCGACATTCCCCTGCGCTCGCGTGGCTTTGAGTTCGAGCCGGAGATCACCTCCAAGGTGCTGAAGCGCGGCTATCGCATCTACGAAGTGCCCATCTCCTACAACGGCCGCGAGTTCGACGAGGGCAAAAAGCTCAACCCCTGGCGCGAAGGCCCGAAGGCGCTGTATTACCTGCTGAAGTACCGCTTTGTGGATTGATGTCAGTGGGCAGTAACCAGTGGCCAGTAACCAGTGGACAGTAACCAGTGACCAGTGACCAGTGACCTAGCTACCTGACACAAAATCAGGTGAAGTAAGGCACCTGCCTGAAAGAAGCAGGCAGGTTATTGATGAGACACCTTTCCAACATATCGTAGCCGATGCGGAAGATGCTGAGGTCACGCCGGTCAA
>JAIBAS010000416.1 GCA_019695075.1 Promineifilum sp.
CGGCCGTGGGCGACAGCGCCGGCGTGGGCGTGTCCACCGTGGGCGCGTTCGCCGAGGTCGTGTCGGCCCCGACGACCGGGATGCCCGTCGGCGAGGCCAGGGCGGCCGTCTGTCGTTGCCAACGCGCCGCGCTGACGGCCACAGTGGCGACAAGGAGGAAGATCAGCACCGGCAACAGCCAGCCGAGCGAACGACGCGATTCGGCCGGCCGACCAGCCCCCAGGCTGAGATGCGTCTCTTCGGCCGCCACAGCGTCGTCGAGAGCCACGAGAAAGGTCTCGACACTGTCGTAACGTTGCGCCGGGTCGCGCCGCAGGCAGCGCTCGACCAAGTCGTAGGTCTGCCGGCTGAGGCCAGGACGCACGCGCTCGAGCGACGACGGCCGCGCCCTCAGCCGGCTCAGTGTCACTGCCCTCAGCGTCACCGGCCCTTCGGGCAACCGGCCCGCCAGGAGCTGATAGAGCAACACGCCCAGCGAATAGACGTGACCGGCGGCGCTGATCTCACGCCCGGCGCGCTGTTCGGGTGGGCGATAGTCCTCGCGGCCGTCGGCTGCGGCCGGGCGTCGATCGGGCGGGATGAAGAGATCAAGCAAGACGAGCGATTCATCGCTGCTCAGGGCGACGTTCTTCAGCCAGATGTTGTCCGGCTGCAAATCGTGGTGGAGAAGCTCCAGCCGTTCGGCCAACACCAGCGCGTCAGCCAGTTGGCGCACCAGCTTGAGGGCGTAAAGGGCATTGACCGGCGTTTCGCGCTGGGCCAGTTGTTCCAGACGCTGCGACAGGGGCAGCCCGTCGATGTGGGCCTGGGCGACGTAGGGGCGGCCGTCGGGCGTCTTGCCAATATGGTAGATGGGGGCAATGCGAGGGTGGCGAACCTGGGCCACGGCGCGGGCGCGATGAACCAGACGGCCGGCAAAGCCGTTGTCCTCCGCCTGGCCGGGGCGCAAGATATCGAGTCGCACCAGACGATCGTCATCGACGTCGTAGGCCTGATACAAGTCCGTATACCGCTTCTCGGCGAGGCGTTGTTCTATCTTATACTGATCCAGCAGTTCTTCGAACAAGCTCGCTACAGCCATCTGTGTTATCGCAATGCGCTCGTCAGTAGTCTTTGGCTCCAACGATCTCGAACGCGCCGCCCCATGCCGCGCGTATATCCCCGAAGTGTTGGCTCTTTACATTCTAGCGACGCTAGATGAAGGCCAATCTTAAGCTCATTACCTCCTTATACTTTATACTCGCCATCGTCGCGTCCTGTCTAGTCAAAGTTAATCCTCAGGCGGTAGGCGTCGGTCGTGGTCGTCGGGCCATCATTGATGATCTGGATCACGTACTGCCCCGCCGGGCGCGTGCCCAGGTCTACCGTCCGATTGAGAGCCTTGTCGGGGTTGTAGCCGAGGAAGACCAATTGGCCGCACTGCCCCGACCAGACAACCAACTGACCGTCAAGAGGGACGAAGTTGTTCAACTGGACGCTAACCACGCCGCTGCGCGGCAGCGTAAAGCGGAAGACGCTCTGTGTGCCGTGGGGCGGGGGCAGGAAGCTATAGAGCCGGTTGAGCGATAGCGAGAAGGAGTCAACGCAACTGCTGCCGACAACGCTATCGATGGCGTTGGGGATGAAGGCATACTGTGTTGGCAGGTCGGTGACGTTGACGGTTACAGTGGTACTGTCGGTGATTGTACCGGGATTCAGGTCGTCGTCGCGGGCGGTGGCCGTGATCGTCCGCGAGCGTTGGTCGCCGACCGCCCCCGACACCACGGCCGAGAACGCGCATTGATAGGAAAAGCCCGGCTCGATGGTCACCGGAATGTCACACGTGCCCACACCATCCAGGCTACCCAGAAACTGATCGCGCAGTTGAGTGACGGTCACCGTGTCGGCCTCGCCGGTGTTATCGATGCGCACGCGAAACGAGACCGTTTGGCTGGGCGGGTGGATGAAGGGCGGATCGGCCGTCGCCGAGAGATTGATCTCCGCGGCCACGTTGGTGATGCGCACGGTGGCGCTCGTCGTGGCTGTGGCGGTCTGACCCGACTGGTCGCGGGCCGTTGCCGTCAGGATGACGCTGAAGTCAGATGGCTCGCCGGCTACCTGGGCCTTGAAAGAGCAGGTGTACGCCCCGCCATAGGGCTGGATGATCGGCAACGACGTCTGTGGCAGACAGGTATTAAATGCCGGATCGACGCTGCTGTTGCCGGCATCAAGGATGTTGCCGTACTGATTCGTCGTCAGGCCGGTCAGGGTCACCGGAACACTACCGGTGTTGACGAGATTGACATGGAAGGTGACCGCCGCGCCAGGTTCGGGCACCGAGTTGGGCTGCGGGATCAGTTCGGCCGCCACGTTGATCATCTCGACCCAGGCCGCATTCGTGGCCTGGTAGACGTCACCATTGGTGGGATCGACCGCCCGAACGGTGACCACGCTGGTCGATGGCGATTGCACGTTCGTCTGCCGGCAGGAGTAATCGATGCTGTCCAGCGGGGCGATGTTGACGGCTACGACCGGATCGAAGTCGCACGCGTCGGTGCTGTCATCGACCGTCACGTTGGACATGATGACGTCGGGGCTGGAGTTAAAGATGACAATGGTGAAAAAAGCCGTCGCCCCGGGTCGAACAACCTGCCTCGCCGGCGACTTGGTGATGCGCAAGTCGGGGTTCAGGACGTTGACAAAGGCATTGGCGACGTGCGTATCGGCCGCCCCACCCTCGGCTGTGCCCGTCGCCTGTATCTCGTTCAGAAAGCTGCCGGCGACGTCGGCCGCGATGCAGGTATAGGTGGTGCTCTGCCCCGGAGCCAGAGGGCCGACGTTGGAGCGGTTACATGAGGGCGTGGTCGCGTTGGTGGTGACAGTCTGCAAGGCCACTGTACCGGTATTGGTGACGCCGACGGTGAACGTGGCATCGTTGCCGGCGAAGAACTCCTGCAAGCGGGGCTTCTGGCCCACGAGGATGAGTGGGCTGGCGTCGGTCGTATCATCGTCGGCGCGAACGATGGCGCGATGAACCCCACCCCAGGACGCCACCAACGCCGCCAGCATCATGCCCGCCGCCAGGAAAGCAATTAGAGACCTAGGCGATCGACTCACTTCTCGGACTTCCTCGGAATCGGCATCCACCGTCCCTAGATGGTGGATGCCGATTCGACACACTCGTTGCGCGACAACAATGCCCTGGCCACCACGCGGATAAGTGCGACTGTGGCCAGGGCGACCCGCGCCGCGGCGCGGGTCAGACCGCCCCTAGGGGCTTTGCGCCTCCACACTCAGCTGATAGGGCAGTGTACTGCTCAGCCGGTTCTCAGAAATGATCCAGATGAAGTATGTTCCCGCGGGGCGCAGGCCCAGATCGACGATACGGGTCGTCACGACGCCGGTATCGCCGTTATGCTGGATGTAGGTTGGGCTGGCGCAGTTGCCGCTGTAGAGGATGAACTGTCCCTCGGCGCTAAAGTCACGCAGCACTGCCTTCAGCCGCGCCGGCGATTCCAACGTGAAGCGATACCAGTCATTGGCGTCATCGGGCAGGTAGTAGTAGGACAGGTTCGTCTGCAACGGCAAGGCATTGCACGCGCCGTTGTTCGGTTCGCCCGGAACCGGCCGATTCGCGACCGACGGCAGCATTAGCCGCGTCGCCGGCTGGCCGGTGATGTTGATGGCTACGGAGTCGCTATCCTGCTCCGAGTCGGCGATGGCCGTGATCGTGTGCGTGACGATGTCGCCCGGCCGCTTGTTGGCGATGGTCGCCGGGTAGGTGCAGGTGTACGTGCCGTTGCCGACAATCGTCCGCGGCAGATCGCACGTGCCCTTGCCATCAACATTGCCGACGATGGAGTCGTTGAGCGCGTCCAGCGTCAGGTCGGTGGACATATTGTTGGTCACTTGCGCCGTCAGGTTAACCTCGCCGCCCGGCGCGACCAGGCTCGCCGGGTTGGCGCTCAGGACCACTTGCAGCGGCGTGAAGTCGGCCACGCTGACGATGGCCTCATCGGTCACCGTCAGTTCGCGCCCCTCGTCGTCGGCGGCGACAGCGGTAATGACATTGGTGAACGCCGGCGGCTGCAAGATCAGCACCACCTCATAGGAGCACGACCGTACCTCGCCCGGCGGGATGGCTAGATTCTGCCCTGGGCAGGTGTTGGCGCTCACCTGGCCATTGCTGGTGTTCAGCAGGTTGCCGTGGGCCGAGCTTTGCAGGCTGTTGAGCGCCAGGGGCACATTGCTGACATTGGTGATGGTCATGCTGAACTCAACGCGTGTCGGCTGCGCGGCCAGCACCTGGAACGGGTCGGAGAACACCTCCAGGGTCATATCGATGACGCCGATCTCGGTGATGTTGAAGTCCTCTGTCTGGCCAATACCTTCGATGAGACCGGAGGCGACCACTTCAATGGCGAAGGAGGCCTGCACGTTAGGGATGGTGCAGCTGTAGGTCTTTTCCTGACCGGCGTTCAGTGTACCGATGGTGGCATCGCAGGCGGGGGCGGGCACGTTCGCGGCCGGTTGCTCGCCCGCCTCGTTGACCTGCACCAGGTCATAGTCCACATACGCCTTCACGGTCACATCCTTCAGCGTGCCCTCGCTGGGGTTGACAACCGTCACGTTGAAGACGGCGTTCTGGCCCTTGAGGACTGTGCTGCCGACCGTCGGATCGGGGGCGATGTCGATGACAATGTCGCGCAGAACACGGACAACCGCCTCGTCGTCGGTCTGAACCTGTGTGCCCGTCTGGGCGGCGACGGCCTTGACGACGACCTTGTTGTCAATGCGCTGGTTGACATTGGTGACCACACAAGCGTAGGCCGGCAGGCTGGCCCCGGCGGCCAGGGAGGCAAAGGTACGGTTGCAGTCGGGCACATTCGCCGACGTCACCTGGATGTTGCTCAGGGTCACGTCGCCGGTGTTCTTGATGACGACGGTGAAGACGGCCGTCGTGCCCTTAATGACCGTCTGAATGGGCGGCGTCACGGTGACTTCGATGCGCGGGTTGACGATCGTCACTGTCGCGTTGGCATCATTGCTGTTCTGTTCGCCGTCGTAGACGTTGAACTGGATATTGCGTTCGGTCGGGTCCGGGTTGGCAACGTCCGCCTCAATACCGTACTTGACCGTGCGGAGCACCTTCTCGTAGTTGGCGATCGTGTCAGTCCCACTCAGGAAAAGCGTGCCCGTCCCGGCGCTATAGCTAACCTGAATGTCGGTGCCGGTCGGGTCGGCCGTCAGGACTTCCTTGGCCCCGTTCTTGATATTGACGATGATGACCTTGGCGCTGGCCATCGTCTCATCGTCAATATCGGTGATCGCCAGGCCCGTCCCGGCAACGCTGACCTTCGGCCCACCGGCGACGAACGTGGCCGAGAAGCCCGTGCCCGGGTTGTTGCCGTTCAGGTCCAGGTTAGGCGGGTCGTTGGTGGGGTTCACCACCAGCGTCACCGTGGCCGGATCAGAGTAGACCTGGCCGTCGTAGCCCTTCCATTTGAGCGCCGTCGTACCCGACCAGTCGGCGTCGGGGACAAAGCGCAGTTGACCCAGCTCGCCGACGTTGATCTGCTGGTTGATGGCCACGTCGGCGCTGTTCAGCCGCAGCGCGCCGTTGCTGGGCAACTGGGTGATCTGAATCCGCTGGAGCGTGTCGCCGTCAACATCATTGAACGCGCCGATGAAGTCGGCCGCGGCGAAGAGGATGTTGACGCCCTCATCGCCGGTCTTCTGGAAATCGTTCACGGTCGGCTTGTCGTTCTGCGACTGGATCGTGATCGTCACCTGGGCCGAGGCGACAGCGTAGTTGCTGCCGTCGGAGGCGTTCCACTCAAACGCGGTGCTGCCCTCGTTCCAGTTCGGCGCGGGCACAAAGGCCAGGTTGCCCAGCTCGCCGGCGGGAATCTCTGCGCCCGAGGTGATTGGCGTGCCGTTCAGGCGCAACGTGCCGTCCGTTGGCAACGAGTCGATGCGCACCTTCACCAATGGGTCGCCATCGGCATCAGTGTAATGGGAAGTGAAGGTATTGGCGGTGAAGTTGAGGGTGGTGTCCTCGGCCGTCGCCAGAGTGATATCCGTCAGCGTCGGCGCGTCGTTGGCCGCCCCGACCGTCACCTGGAAGGATGTCTCGACGGTGGCATTGCCCGTATCCTTGGCCTGGACGGTCAGGGTGGCGGTGCCAGAGGCGTCGGCTTTGTAGTCGAGCGTCAGCGTCATCGTCGCGTCATCGACCGTCACGCTCTGGAACAGGTTCGCGTTGGTGTTGTTGGTGACAGAGTAGTCCAGCTCGTTGTCGGCGTCTTCCTTATCAGCAAAGGCATTGCCCAGGTTCACGACAGTGTTGGGCGCGTCCTCGCTGACGTTGACGTTGGCGATGCCGCTGGTTGTGGGCGGGTCGTTGACGGCGTTGACCGTCACCTTGAAGGTCGTCTCCACCCACAGCCCGCCGCCGTCGGTCGCGCGCACCTTGACATCGGACTTGCCGTTGGCGTCGGCAGCGTAATCGAGCGTGAGGTTGGGCTTGGTGATCGTCGGGTCGGGGTCGAACAGGGCCAGGTTGCTAACGCTGACGATGGCGTAGGTCAGGTCGGCGTCGGCGCTCTCCGCGTCGTCGAAGACATCGTAGAGGTTGATCTGCGACGTGGGCGCGTCTTCGTTCACGGTGACGTTCTCGGTGGCCGGGCCGGTCGGGGCGTCATTGATATCGACGACGAAGGTGTCGTCGGTGTGGGCGTCCTGCGAGTCGAAGGCGCGCACGGTGATGTTGGCCGTGCCCGCGCCGCTGGCGGCAAAGGTCAGCGTCAGCGTGCCGGTAGTGTTGTTGATCTCTGCCGTAACCAGACTGTTGTTGCTGTTGTTTTGCACCGTGAAGGTCAGCGCCGCGTCGGGGTCTTCGTCGTCGGAGAAGTACTGCCACAGGTTGATGACCCGCGGCGCGCTGCCCTCGTTAACGATCTGGTCGGGGATGCCCGTGGTCTTGGGCGGGTCATTGACTGCCGTCAGGTTGACGGTGATGGTGGCCGAGCCGGTCTTGCCGCCCTCGTCCAGCGCCTGCACGGAAAAGGAGATCGATGGATTGGTCTCGAAGTCCAACAGGGCGCTGTTGGCGACGGTGAGCTGGCCGGAATTGGCGTTGATGGCGAAGATGGTCGTGCCGCTGAGCGAGAAGGTCAGGGCGCTATTTTCAGGATCGTTGGCCTGGACAACGCCAACAACCGCGCCGTTGGCGGCGTCCTCGGCCAGGGTAAACGTGGCCGGGGTGACGACCGGGTTTTCGTTGAGGTTCGTGACGTTGACGGTGACGAGAGCCGTGTCGGTCAGGCCACCCTCGTCTTCGATCTCGACCGTCATGTTATACGAGGTGACGGCTTCGTAATTGAGCTGCGCGCCGGGAGCCACGGTGATCTTGCCGAGGCTGTCGATGTTGAAGAGGCCGTCGCCGCTGCCGCCGGTGATGTCGAAGGTGTGGGAGTCGTTGGTGTCGCCGTCGGTATAGACCAACGTGCCCACGGTCGTGCCGGCGGGGCTGTTTTCCGCCACCGAGAAGTTCTGGTCGCCCATGACCGGCGCCTGGTCGGAGGCGTCGATCAGGTTGACGGTTACTGTTGCCTGCGTACTTTGCGGCTCGTCGTCGGTCACGCGGACAGTCAGTTGGAAGGAGTGCTTGACCTCGTAGTCGAGCAAGCTGCTGTCCTCGACGGTGATGACGCCCGTGGCGCTGTTGATATCGAATGCCGGCGCGCCGTCGCCGCCGATGATGTCGTAAATCAGAGCCTTGCCCTCGGGGTCAAACGCGTTGAACACGCTGGGGGTAGGCGACGAACCATTGGGGCTGTTCTCGGCAATCGAAAACGTCTGGTTTGGCGTAACGATCGGGGCCGCGGCGCGTGCCGGCGTGGTCGCTATGAGCGCCAGCAAGAAAGCGGCGACAACGGATGCAATGCTCAGGTAGGTGGCTTGTCTCTTCATGATGCTCCTGACTCCTCGGCGCGCTGGCGTCTCGCAGGATCCACCAGCCATCTCCCCATCCAGTACAGTGCCCGGCCAATGCCCGACGGCCGGGTCATAAGTAGGGAGACGCCGAAACTATGGTATCGTCACATAGTCAAATCGACGGTTAAAATGCAGTGAAAAGTCGATTGTGGCTTCCCCCGGCGCACAGGCGCGGCGGGCGACAACAATGCACCATGAATTGTGCCCGCGCCTGCACGAAGACGCGGGACTTCTCATATGGCGCTTACGCGGGAGCAAGACAAGCGGCATCCCCGCCCCCTGCTAAGGCTGCTGAACGGGCGGTGTCTTGGTAGGCGGTTCCGGTGTGTCGGTCGCCGGTTCCGGTGTGTCGGTCGCCGGTTCCGGCTGTGTCGTAGTGGTCGGCGGCCGCGGCTCGGGCGTCGAACCGCCGGCGGTTGGCGGCGGCGGGGCGCTAGTGGGGTTGACCGACGGCGGCGTGGGCGTGCGCGGCACGGCCGCCAGGGGCACCCATACCTGCTGGCCGACGCTCAGGAGATCATTCGGCAGGCAGTTCACGGCGATCAAATCCTCGACCGGGATGTTGGCCCGCTCAGAGAGGTTGGATAGCGAGTCGCCCGTGCGAATGGTGTAGAGTACCCAGCCGGGCGGCGGCGAGACAACACAGGCCTCGGCCAACGTCGGCGTGACCGTCGGCGTCGCCGGCGCGGCTGTGCCGGTGGGCGAGGGCGTCGGGGTCAGCGCGCGAATGATGATGGGGATGACGTCGCTGGCCACTTCCACGCCGCCGCCGGTGATATTCTCCAGCCGGACTTGCCAGCCGAGGTTCTCGCCAGTGACGGGGATGTCGGCCCCGTCAACGGTCAGTCGGTAGGAGATGCCGTTGTTCGGCTCGGTCAGCGCGCCGAGCTTGTATTCCTGGTCGCCATCGATCAGGTAAAGGGCGAAGTGCTGGCCGGGTTGCGGCAGAGGGGGCCAATACCAGTCGAAGTCGATTGTGTCCTCGACGGTGAACTCGCGGCCGGGGCCGGGCGAGAGCGCTGGGATGGCCACCTCGCCGGCTGACTCCGTCGCCAGTTCGATGGTCGCCGTGGCCGTGGGCGACGGCGTTACGGCGGGGTCGTTCGTGGCGACGCCGGCCACATCGCCGGGCGTTGTCTCGGCCGCGGGCGTGTCCTCGGCTTCGGCCTGCCCGCTGCGCGCGTTGCGCAAGATCAAAAAGCCCAACAGACCCAGCACAAGCAGGGCCACCGGGATGATCACCAGAAAAGAGCGGTTCGGCTTGGGCGTCCAGGTGGCCGCCTTGGGCAGTTCCTGCTCGGCGAAGATGGCCGTCTCGATGGCGGTGATCAGCTCGTCGGCCGTCTCGAAGCGGCTCCACTCCTGCCGCCAGAGGCAGTTGCGCACCAGCCGGTAGGTCTCGCCGGCCAGGCCGGGGCGGGCCTCTTCCAACGGTTCTTCCTTGGGCATGTTGGCCTGTGGGAAGATATCGAAGGGCAGCACCGGCAACTTGGGCCGGTGGCCGGACAGTAACTCGTAGAGAAGCACCCCGAAGGAGTAGATGTTGCTACGCCGGGTGATACCCTTGCCCTCCAGTTCTTCGGGCGAGGCATAGTCGAGCATCTCGCTCGCGGCGCCGTTAACGCCCGGCGCGGCCGGGTCGAGGACGATGGGCAGGCCCAGGTCGATCAGGACGGGCGCGCCGTCCTCGCGCAGCATGATGTTCTCCGGGCGCAGGTCGTGGTGGATGAGGCCGGCGGCGTGGGCCACGCCGAGCGCCTGGGCCAGTTGCTTGGCCAGTTCCAGCGCCTCGATGACCGGCATGGGGCCTTGCGTGCGGTTTAGCTCGGCCAGTCTGTCGGCCAGGGTTGTGCCGGGGAAGTAGTCGATGACGGCATAGGGAAAGCCATCGTCGGTGATGTCCAGATCGCTGACGACGGCGATGGACGGCTCCTTGAGCTGCGAGACGGTCTCCATGCGGCGGCGGAAGCGCGCGGCCAGATTCTCGTCCTCTTCGGCCGTCGTGCGCAGCACCTCCAGAAAGACCAGGCGCTCCAGCTTGACATCACGCGCGAGGAAGAGATCGCTGGCCTTGCGTGCCGCGATGTGAGATTCGATCTCGTAGTTCCCTATCTGCTGCCCAGACAGGTCTTCCTTATCCCTTGCCACCATGCTCAGCTTTCTTATGCACGCCCTCTCAGGCCGCTTGGCGGGACAATCGGCGGGCCAGGAATGGCACCCTCAATGGCCCCACATTCGCTCTAGCGTACTATTTTACACACCAAAATGCAATGGTTCCGGGCGGCAATCACGGTCGCCCGGCCATCTCTGATCGCGATCATTCCCGAACCATCAGCTACTGATGATGCTGACAGCCCGATTTTCACTGAGGCCGATTGTCGCCCCGGTCGCGGCATCCTCCAGGACGACTTCCCACCGGAAGTCGCCCGTTTCCTCGACGGGCACACGCAGATGGTAGGCGCGCCCTAGATTAGCCTCGTCCACCTGACCCAGTGGCCGGCGCTCGCCGGCGCTGACCAGATATAAGACGAAGCGCTGCCCCTCGGCCAAGGCGTCCGGCCAGCTCCAGTAGAACGACACCGCGTCGCCCGCGCCAAAGCGGCTGCCGGCCGGCGGCCCATATAAAACGATGGCTCCCGGCGCGATCACGGCCACCGTTGCCGTCGCCGTCGGCTCCAGCCCGGCCGCGCCCCAGGGCGTGGCCTGCCCGATCAAACCCTGTGGGGCGGCTGTGGATGCGGCCGAAGGCTGCTCCACAATGACCGTCGCCCCTGGCTGCGTCGCCGCAGCCGGCGTGGGCGCGACCGGCGCAGGTGCGACCGACTGCGACAGCCAGTACCAGCCGCCGATGGCCAGCAACAACAGCAGCGGCATCACCAACCGTGTGGCCCTGTCACCGTTATCCACGAGAAACGTGCCCGCGTCGGCTGGTAGCCCCAGTCACCATTATCATACTTGTGAATTCTAGCACAAGACGAGCCAGTCGAAAATGGGCTTTTGTCCAGAGAGTATTACTCGAGGATAAGTTCTTCACGCCCGGCCAGCGTCGCCTCGATGTGGTCGATGACGGTGTCGAGATGGTGAGCGTGATGAACGAAGTCGAGTTGCTGGGTGCGCAGCGTCAGCACGGGGCAGAGGTCAAAGCCGGTCAGCCATTCCCGATAGAAGGAGTCGAGCAGGGAAAGGTAGTCGGCCGTGATGCCGGCCTCTATCGGCCGGGCGCGCTGGCGGATGCGTTCCACCAGCACGGGTACGGGCGCGGTCAGGTAAATGAGTAAGTCCGGCCGCGGCAAATTGGCCACAACCAGGTCGAAGACGGCGCGATAGGCCTGATAGTCGCGCTCGTTGAGGTTGTTCATGTGGTGCAGGACGCGGGCGAAGATGTGGGCGTCCTCATAGATGCTGCGGTCAACGATGGCCGATTGCGGGCTTTGAGCCAGAAGCAGGTGCTGTTGGGCGCGGTGGCCCAGGAAGAAGACCTGCAAATGAAAGGCCCACTGACGCATGTCGGCGTAGAAGTCGGGCAGGTAGGGGTTGTCGGCCACCGACTCGAAGCCGGTGATCCAGCCCAGGCGCGTGCCCAGGCGCTCGGTCAACGAGGTCTTACCCACGCCGATATTGCCGGCCACCAGGATGAAGCGCTTGGTCATGGGGTCTGAATTGTAGCCGGTTTGCGCGCCAGCACGAAAAGATGGCCCGCGCCCGGCGGCGAATCGCCCAGCGAATCGGTGATGAAGTCGTGCCAGACAACTTCGAAGCCGGTGGCGCGGAGCAGGCCCAGATTTGTCGGCGCGTCGAAGTGGCTCCAGTACATGCGCACGCCGAAATAGTTATCATCGAAATCGTCGTCGAGATCAACCGCGCCCAGGCACAGAAAGGCGTAGCCGCCCGGCTTCAGCAGGCGGTAGAGCGCGGCCAGCAAGCCGGTGTGGAACAAGCGGGGGATGTGGATGATGGCGTAGTAGGAGACGACAGCATCGAAGACATCCGGCGCAAAGCCGAGCCGGGTCAAGTCCTGGCACACGAGCGCCGCCGGCACGCGCGCGCGGGCCAGCGCCAGTTGCGCGGTCGAAAAATCGACGCCGACGACGCGGTGGGTCGCCGCCAGCGTCGCCGCGATGGGCACGCCCGCGCCACAGCCGGCGTCGAGCACCAGCGCCCCCGGCGACAGGCGACGCAGCAGATGGTCAAGGGCCAGCACGTCGGGCGAGGTCAGCGTCCGGTCGGCCAGATAGGCCGCGGCGGCGCGGTCATAGCCCAGACGCACAGTGGCTCGCGGGTCGCTCTCGCTCATTGGGCAACTGTAACCCAACAAGGGCACAAGTCCCACAATTCGCCCCGGCGAACAGCGGGACGCAAAGAAAAACCCCAGGCGACGGCCTGGGGCTTGCAGCGGAGAGGGTGGGATTCGAACCCACGGTGACCTCGCGGCCACAACGCTTTTCGAGAGCGCCCCGATCAACCACTCTGGCACCTCTCCAGCAGAACCCAAGTATAGCAGCATTTGGCCAATGACAAAAGGGGCAAGCGCGGGCGTCAGGAGCATTGCCAAGTCAAGCGGAGCTCACGCTAAGGCGCGAAGGAGCAAAAGGCGCAAAGAAGAAATTTGAGCTTCTTCTTGGCGTCCCTTGCTTACTTTGCGGCTTTGCGTGAGCACTTCTTCCGACCTTGCAATGACCCTACGGCTATTCCCCGTTAGTGCTGCGCAACTGGCGGAAGAACTGTTGCAGCAACGCGCCGGCCTCCTCGGCCATCACGCCGGTGGTCACAGCGACGCGATGGTTGAACGCCGGCTGGCCGAGCACGTCGATGATCGTGCCGTCCGCGCCAAAGCGCGTATCTTTGGCCCCATAGACCAGCCGCCCCAGCCGTCCCTGGATCATCGCCCCGGCGCACATGGGACACGGCTCCAACGTGCAGTAGAGCGTCACGCCGATGAGCCGCCAGTTGCCCAGGTGGGACGCGGCGGCGCGCAGGGCGATGATCTCGGCGTGGGCGGTGGGGTCCTGGTCGCTCTCCTTGCGGTTGAAGCCCGCGCCTATGACCACGTCGCCCAGCACAGCCACGGCCCCCACCGGCACCTCGCCCAGGGCCAAAGCGGCGGCGGCTTCCCCCAAAGCTACTTGCATCCATTGTTCGTCGGTCATCGTCATCTTGGCGGAGGATTATAGCCCGTCTGTCGTCGGCCGGCCTATTACGTCGCGCGGCGCGGGCTGTGGTAGAATACCAATGAGTTGACTCATCGTCCCCCACATCGTCGCTCGCCGGAGCCACTTTGAACGAAGTTTAACGTTCGATGGAACCACTGCATCCGCGCTAACGTCTTTGTAGTCAAGCAGTGCAATCTGCCGTTGGCGTGTCCCTGCGCGCCGCGGCCCATTTCCCGCCACCGCGGAGGTTAGTCATATGAGTTCCCAGAAGTCCGTGCGCTTATTCCTGATCCTGATGGCCCTTGTTCTGGCCCTGGCCGCCTGCCGGCGCGGCCAGACCGAGGCGATCCCCACGATCGCCGCCACGGCCGCCGCCGAGGAGCCGGAGGGCGCCGCCCAACCCACCGAGCCGGCCGCCGCGGCGACGAC
>JAIBAS010000045.1 GCA_019695075.1 Promineifilum sp.
CACTTCACGCACATGCGCGAGTTGCAAGTGGTGGGCGCCAGCGCCAAGACCGATGACACGACGTCGTTCATCCTGAAGATCGGCACGGCGGCCGACGACGACAAGTACTACACCGGCACAATCACCGGCGGCGCTGCGCCCGTCCTGCTCGACGGCGATGACTTCATCGAAGCCGGCTCTCCGCTACCGTGGTCGAAGGAGTACCTGGTCACCATCGACTACGACGGCGGCGCGGGCGGCAATGCCGCCAACGTGACCGCTGTCTTGTACTTGAGCGAGTAAGGACAGAGAGCGATGGCAACCTTTTCACCCAGCGCCACCGTCCAACTGGCCATCAACGCCGCCCGTGAAGCCGGCCTGCTGGACGCGCCGGTACGCTTTGCGCGCCCGCTTGACGACAGCGGGACGCCCCTACAGATCTATCTGGCCAACGGCCGCGTCGTTCTCTGGCCCCAGGCCGGCGCGGCCGAGACTGTAGCCACCGAACCCCCTGCCCCGAGCGGACTCCTGTCCGCCGACGCCGCCCCATTGTCCGACGGCGACCCCAACCTCGGCCCAAGCCCTACCCCATCCCCACCTCCATCCCCTAAGCGCCGCAAGAAGTAGCAAGAGCGCCCAGGTTCCCAACCTGGGCGTTCTTGTTTCCCAAAAACCCGCCAGGCCAGGGCCTACAATCCTCATCAGAAGGCAATAAGCCAATCGTTGCGGGAGAACAGACGATCATCGACGATGGCCACTACGAGCGCCGAAGTTAATGGCACAACCACTCCCAATGACTGGACACTCGCCGCCGGCGTGTCCAAGCAAGCCGCCGTCAGCTCACCGGATGATGATGCCACGTCCTATATCGACAGTTCAAATACCAGCGGAACCGTGCAGACGTTCACGGTTACGCCGCCACTCAATCAGGGCGACACGATCACCCAGATCGACATCAACGTCCGGGCTAAGCGTGGTGGGACGCTGGACGCGAATTACGTCGTCGGCTACAGCTTCACCCCGCAAGCTGGTGGCACCCAAAGCGGACAGTCCGCTACGTTCACCGCAGCTACCAACTGGAACAGTTCCACCTTCACCCACGCCGATCTATCAGTCCCCTGGGGTAACAACCTCACAGTCAACGTCCGCAATACTCAGGGCCGAAGAGTCCTGGTTACTACCCTCAATCTCACCATCACTTACACCCCCGGACCCACCGGCCCGGCGGCCGGTGTCTTCGCCCACGCCCATCGAATGCAACTGGCCGTCGGCTAGAGTCACAAGGAGAATCACATGCCCGTCACCCAAGAACAGATCGAACAGTACGTCGCTGCTCTGATTGCCGCCGACATCACCCCCAGCGCCTTCGGCGAGTTCATGATCCGCTCCAAGCTCTTCATCGACCTGCGCGCCCTGGAAACCGGGCTCGACATCCTGGCGCGCCAGCGCTCCGAAGCGCTGGCGCAGTTCGATCAACAGGAAGCCGTGTTGCGCGCCCAGATCGAAAGTAAGCGGCAAGAGATCGAAGCCCTGGCCGCCTAACACACAAGAGGCTCCGTGTTCCTCAGACAGTCCACCACCACCACCATTAGTCTCGGTCCGTTCGTCAGCACGACGGATGGCAAGACGCCCGTCACGGATCTCTACACCGGCGGCGCTAATGCCATGACCGTCTACCTGAGTAAGAACGGCGGGACGGCCGCGGCGCGGAACAGTGGAACGTCCATCACCTACGACCGCGACGGCTACTACCGGGTGGAGTTGAACACGACCGACACGGCCACCGCCGGTCTCCTGGAACTCTTCGCCAACGCGGTCGGGGCGCTGCCCGTCTGGCGCCATCTGGTCATCCTGACCGCCAACAACTACGATGCCCTCATCGTCGGCAACGACGCGCTGCAGGTACACGCCAACGAAATCACCGCCAACCTCATTACCGCGGCCGCCCTGGCCGCCGATGCCGGAACGGAAATCGCCACGGCTGTATGGGCCAACGCCACCCGCACGCTTTCGGCGTCGGGCGACCCCACCGCCGCCCAGATCGCCGATGCGGTCTGGGATGAAGCCCGGGCCGACCACACGGCCGCCGGCAGCTTCGGCCAGGGGGCGGCCAGCGTGCAGGGCAACATCACCGGCAGCGTGGCCAGCGTCGCCAACCCAGTCACTGCGGGCACCGTCAGCGACAAGAGCGGCTACGCTCTTTCGGCCGGGGGTGTGTCGGCCATTCAGTCCGGACTGTCCACCCTGACGGCGGCCCAGGTCAATGCCGAAGCCGATGCCGCCCTGGCCGACATCGGTTTGACGCCAACCGTCACCGGCCGGATCGACCAGGCCATTTCCAGCCGTCTCGCCAATGCGGCTTACACGGCTCCGGCCAACGCCGATGTGGCCGCCATCAAGGCCCAAACGGACAAGCTGGCCTTCGCCGGTGCCGGACCTTATGACGTCAAAGCTACGCTCGACGGCGAGACGGTCACGGCGTCGTCAGTGGGCGACAAGACCGGCTACAGCCTCAGCCCCGCCGGGGTGACGGGCGTTCAAAGTGGCCTGTCCACCCTCACCGCCGCTCAGGTCAACGCAGAGGTGGACTCGGCACTGGCCGGCGCGGGCGTATCGACAACCGTCATGGGGCGTCTCGACGCGGCCGTCAGCACGCGCCTGGCCGGAGCCACCTACACTGCCCCGGCCAATACCGACATCGCAGCCATCAAGGTCCGCACAGACCTCATTCCCAATAATCCGGCAGCTGTTGGCAGCGCCATGACCCTGACCGCCGATGCCGTCAATGCCGCCAGCATTACCCCAGACGCATTGGGCGAGATCGCCGCCGCTGTCTGGGCTGCCACCGGCCGCGCCCTCAGCATCGATCCGCCGGCAGCCGCGGCCATCGCCGCCGCTGTTTGGGATGCCAATCTCAACAACCACAACTCACCGTCCACGGCCGGCAACAAGCTCAACGCCGCGTCGGCCGCCGGCGACCCCTGGACGGCCAGTCTGGAGGGGTATGGCGCGGGTTCGGCCGGTCATCTGCTAGCCACTAACCTCAATGCCACCGTCAGCAGTCGCGCCAGCCACACGGCGGCCGACACTGCCGCGGCGGTGTGGTCGGCGGCGACGCGCAGCCTGACCAACGACAGTACCATCGCGGCCATCAGGGCCAAGACGGATCTCATCGTCGCCAACGGCGCGACGGCGGCGCAGTTGCAACCGGCGGCCGAAGCGGCCGTCCTGGCCCAACTCGCCAATATCGCCGTAGAGATCCACAATACCAATCTCAGCCAGATCGCCGCGCCCGGCAACGCGGCTCAAGCGCTGGTGGATGCGGCCGTCGATCCGTGGACACGCGCCAACCTGGAGGCCTACGCCGTAGGGAGCGCCGGCAAGCTGTTGGCCAGCAACCTCAATGCGCCCGTCGGCAGCCGTTCTAGCCACAGCGCGGCCGATGCCGCCACGGCCGTGTGGGCTGCGCCGACGCGCAGCTTGGCCAACGACGCCACGCAGGCGGCGATCAAGGCCAAGACCGACCTCATCGTCGCCAACGGCGCGACTGTCGCCGACCTGACCCCGGCGGCGACGACAGCCATCCAGAACGCCCGGCTACACCAGCTGATGACGGCCGCGTTCACCGCCCCGATGGCCGAATCGCTCCTGGCCCGGCTGCTCGAACCGGCCGGCGGCTCGTGGCGCTTCACGGCCGGGAGTCTGGCGCAGACGCCGGCCGTGCCGCCCGATATTGACGAGACGGCCATCGCCACGGCCGTCTGGCAGGCGTCGATGAGCGGCTGGCTGGCAGGGACAATGGGCTATCGCATCACCCAGGATCAGGCGGCCACGGAGGAGATCGCCGCGGCGGTGTGGGCCACGTCGCTGCTGCCCTACAACCAGTCCAACTCGGCCGGCAAGGCGCTGCGCGACTCGACCGCCTTCCCGACCGCCGGCCAGATTGCTACCAACGTCTGGGAGATCAACCCGGCCGCCTTCGCCACGCTCAACGGCACGATGGGCCACCGGCTCAACGCGCTGACGACGACAGCCATCGGCAACGCCGTCTGGAAC
>JAIBAS010000142.1 GCA_019695075.1 Promineifilum sp.
CGTCTCCGCCGCCGCCTACACCGTGGCCCATGATGAGTGCGGCGCGGTGGCCGGCCTGGTGGCCCGCCACGACGACGGCCTGACCTGGCAGATGGGCATGCTGGTGACCCGACCGGGCGCGGCCGGCGCGTTGAGCGATCTGGCCGGCCGGCGCTGGGCCGTGGCCGACGCGCGCAGTCTGCCCAACTATCTCTACTTCCGCGCCCAGATGGCCGAGGCGGGCATCGAACCGGGCGAGGTCGTTACCGCGCCGGAGGACACCAGCGCCCTGCTGGCCCTGCGCGATCAGGAGGTCGATTTCACCACGGCCGTCTTCGTTCCGCCCATCATGCCGCTGGAGCGGCAGTGGATCTATGGCGAGACCGACCCGGAAGAGTGGCGCGTCCTGGGCATTGCCCCGACGCGCAGCCCGATTGGCTACGTGATCGTCGCCGGGGAGCCGGAATTTGGCGGCTATCGGCTCCGCGACGCACGCGCCCGGCTGTTCGACACCACGCCCGACATCTTTGACGTCACCCGTATCCTGGCGCTGAGCGAACCGATCCCCAACGAGACGGTCGTCTTCGGCGCTGACTTCCCGCTCAGTCTGGCCCGGCAGACGCTGGCGACGATGGTCGAATTCGCCGCGTCCGAAGCCTGTCAGACATCGCTGTGCTCGGCCGACCTGTACGGCTGGACCGGACTGGAACCGGCCGATGATGCCGCCTATGACCCGATTCGCCATATCCAAGACACGCTGGAACTGGAAGCTGCCGACCTATGGGCAGAACTGGACTGAGATGATCGACGTCGCCGTCATCATCGTCAGTTGGAACGTCCGCAACTACCTGTCGGACTGCCTGCGCTCGGTCGCCGCCGACCTGCGCGCCTCGCGGCTGCGGGGAGAGGTGTGGGTCATCGACAACGCTTCGACCGACGGCACAGTGGCGCTGCTGGAAGACCTGTTCCCGCAGGTACACGTCATTGCCAACCAGGCCAACGTGGGCTTCGGCGCGGCCAACAACCAGGGCATGCGCGCCGCCGCCGCCAGCCGGCCGCGCTACTACCTCTTCCTGAACCCCGACACGCTGGTGCGCCCCGGGGCCATCGGCCGGATGGTCAAGTGCCTCGACGACCGGCCGAAGGGCGGCATGGCCAGCGCGCGGCTCATCTTCGGCGACGGCCGCTTCCAGCACAGCGCCTTCTCTTTCCCCGGACTGGGGCAACTGGTCTTCGACTTGTACACCATGCCGCCCCGCCTCTACGAGAGCCGGCTCAACGGCCGCTACCCGCGCCGTTTCTTCCAGCCCAACCGGCCGCCCTTCACCGTCGATCACCCCCTCGGGGCGACGATGCTCGTTCGCGCCGACGTGGCCGAATCAACCCAGGGCTTCGACGAATCCTTCCATATGTACTGCGAGGAGATCGATTGGAGTTGGCGCGTGCGCGAGTCGGGCTGGGAGATCTACGTCGTGCCGGAGGCGGAGATCGTCCACTATGGCGGCGAGAGCACGCGGCAAATTCCGGCCCAGTCGCTGCTGAACCTCTGGGAGAGCCGGGCGCAGCTCTATCGCAAGCACCACGGGCCGGTGAAGCAGTGGGTTGCCGGCTGGCTGGTGCGCCGCAAGATGGCCCGTCGGGCGCGCCTGGCCCAGGACCCGCAACTCAAGAGCGCCTACGAGCGCATTGTCCTGGCCTGGTCGGCCGATGGCCACTCGCAGCGCCCCGCCTAGGGCACGAAGCGCTCAATCGTCGCCGCCGCCCACAGGCCGTCGAGCCACTCGCTGAAGGTCGCCTGCCAGAGGGCGGAGGTGGCGTCGGCGGTCAGTTCCCGCTCCGGGTCGCGCTCCGTCACCTGAATGATGTAGTAGGTCGTCTTGCCGTCCGCGCCGGTGACGGCGATTACGTTGCTGATCTCCTCCGGCTGCAGGGCGAAGGCGGCCGCCTCCACCTCCGGCACCAACAACGATCCCCGCGCGAAGAAGCCCAAATCGCCGCCGATCTCGGCCGTGACGCGATCGACGGAGTTCTGCTCCGCCAGGAAGGCGAAGTCGTCGCCGGCGCGGGCGCGGTCGAGCACGTTCTGGGCCAGCGCGGCGTCGTCCATCTGGATGTAGCGAGCGCGCACCTGCTCGGCCGTCGTCGGCACGTCGGCCGTCACCCTGGTGGTCATCTCCCCGATGATCATCTCCACCGCCAGGGCTTCGCGGAACTCGTCTTCGGTGTAGCCGTTGGTTTGCAGCCAGGCGTCGAACTCGGCCGGCGTGGCGTAAGTGGCGCGCAACTCGGTCAGTTTGGCCGCGACGGCATCCGGCGCGACGGCAATGCCCTCGGCCGCCGCCGCCTGAGCGATGAGTTGCCGCTCGATGAGCGCGTCGAGCACCTGCTGGGTCGCGTCGGCGGCGGGCACGTCCGGCTGCGCCGCCGTGAAGCGAGCCAACTCGCGCTCGAAGGCGACCAGGGTAATCTGCTCGCCGTTGACCAGGGCGGCCAGCGGCTCGGTGGGCGTCGGCGTCGGCGGGACGGGCGTGGATGTGGACGCCACGGGCGGGGGCCGCGTGGCGACGACGGCCGTAGCGGCGGGTGTGGCCTCGGCGGTGGCCGCGGGGTCTTGCCGGCAGCCGGCCAGTAACAACAGAAGCAGCGCCAACAGCGCCGCGATGCGGTAGTTCATAGCCGCGATTATAGCGCGGACGCCGCCGGGGAAGAATAGCCCAGATCAGACCTCAGAGGTCTCAGAAGACCTCTGAGGTCTGGCCGCGTCAGCGCAAGAACAGAACCCAGACGACAAAGGCCACGATCAGCAGCCCGCCGGCCACCAGCAGCACCCGCGTGAACTCCATCGCCACGCTAATGAAGTAGCGCACGACCACGGCCAGCAGCGCCAGGACGATCACCGCCAGCACGACCCAGCCGGCCGTGGTCAGGCTCAGCCCGTCCATTCCGCGCCCTCCGAGTCGTTGACGGCCACGACCTGTCCGCGCTTGATGACCGTTTGCGCCAGGTTCGTGCCGAAGCGATAGCCCAACTGGCGGTAGTCGTCCACGTCGAGGATGAGCAGGTCGGCGGCGTAGCCCGGCGACAGGCTGCCGACCTCGTGGCCGCGGCCGATGGCGTAGGCGGCGTTGAGCGTCGCCGCGGCCAGCGCCTGCGCCTGCGTCAGGCCCATGTAGCGGCAGGCCAGGGCGATGACCATCTGCATCGACTCGCACCAGCACGTGCCGGGGTTGCAGTCGGTGGCCAGGGCCAGCGCGCCGCCCGCGGCCAGGATGTCCTTGGCCGGCGTGTAGTCGCGATGGGCCAGGCCGAAGGGCGTGCCCGGCAGGCCAACGGCGACGGTGTCGCCCCGGCCCAGGGCGGCGATGTCCTCGGCCGGCGTGCTGACCAGGTGGTCGGCCGACACCGCGCCCAGTTCCACCGCCAGCCGCGTGCCGCCCAGGCCGACGAATTCATCGGCGTGGACCTTGAGCCGGTAGCCCAGCGCCGCGGCGGCCTCCAGGATGCGCCGCGTCTGCGCCAGGTCGAAGACGCCCGCCTCGCAGAACACGTCGCAGAACAGCACGACGTCCCGCGCGCGCATCCACGCTGCGCCGGCCGGCAACGTGTCGGCGATCAGGTAGTCCACGTAGCCGTCGGTGTTGCCGGCGAACTCGGCCGGCACGGCATGGGCGGGCAGGAAGGTCGGCGTCAATTCCACCGGCTGAGCCGCGCTCAGGGCCATGATGGCGTCCAGTTGGCGCAACTCGGCGGCCGTCTCCAGGCCATAGCCGGTCTTGGCCTCGGCGCTGGTCGTACCGTGGCGCAACATCCGCGCCAGGCGCGGCCGGTTGTCGGCCACCAGATCCGCCACGCTGGCGGCGCGCGTGCGCCGGACAGTGGACATGATGCCGCCGCCGGCGGCCATGATCTCCATGTAGCTGGCTCCGGCCAGGCGCTGCTCGAATTCGCCGGCGCGGTCGCCCAGCCAGGGCAGGTGGGTGTGGGGATCGACGAAGCCGGGCACGACGCAGCGCCCGCCCGCGTCGATCATCGCCTCGGCCCGGAAGCGCGCCCG
>JAIBAS010000480.1 GCA_019695075.1 Promineifilum sp.
CCACCGCGCCCGCGCCAACGACTGGATGCCGCGGACGGTCGCCAGCATGCACACCGCCCCCGCCCGCCGCGCCGCCCGCGCCCGCCTGGCGGCCTACTTCCAACTCTACGACGCCCTGGAAAGCGAACTGAGCGGCGACGACCTGGTCTAGAAGCAAAGAAACCGAGTTTCTCGGAGAAACTCTTTCTCGGAGAAACTCGGTTTCTACCTCTACAAAGAAACCGAGTTTCTCGGAGAAACTCGGTTTCTATCTTTCTGCTAAGCGCGCTGGTGGGCGGCCTCGTCCGGCGGCAGCGTGCCCAGGACGATATCGACCTTATCCGGGTCGAGGTTGTCGTCCCCGGGCGTGCCACCGCGCGGTTGCCGCGGATAGGGCTTCATGCCAAACTGGGTCAGCGTGACTGCGCCCAGGCCCAGAGAGACGATGACGAAGGCCAGCAGCGATTCGCCGAAGACCAGCGGCAGCAGCCCCAGCACACCGAAGATGAGCGTCAGCGTGCCCGTGCCCAGGGCGGCGGCGCGGACGATGCGGCCTTCCTTGCCGCCATAGAGGCGCAGGCCCAGCCACGTACCGACCACCACCCAGCCCAGAAAGCTGCCCAGCACCAACCCCAGGGCCAGCAGGATCATGATCGGGAAGCCGAGCAGGCCGATGCAGATCAGGGTCAGCAGGAGCGAAAGCGGAATCAGCAGGACGATGAGCGAGGGCACGGCCACGGCCGTCAGCACCCCGGCCAGCCCACTGGCCACCGGCTTGGCCCGCGCCGTGCTGACGATGCGCCGCAACTGATTGGGCATCACCAGGCCGACGAACAGGCCCAGCAGGGTGAACAGCAGCGTGCTGGCGAGGACGCCGACCACGCGCGCGCCAAAGCCCACGCCCTGATCCACCTGCCGGCTGGGCATCACCGGCACGACGGGCACAGCCGGAACCTCCGGTACGGCCGGAACCTCCGGCACGGCCGGAATCTCAGGCACAGCCGGAATCTCCGGGATAGCCGGAATGGCCATCGGCGGCAGGTCGAGTTCTTCGACGGCGGTGCAGTTGCGCAGCGACGCCGGGCCGCTCATCTCGCCATTCAGCAGGACGCATTCGCCCTCGACGACGGCGGCCTCGCCGGCGCGCAGGTCACCGTTGAATAGGGTCACGCTGCCACTGACGACGCCGTCAATGGTCGCGTCGCCGTTGAAGACAACCACGTCGCCGTTGACGACCGCGCCCTCGTGAATGGCCAAATCGCCATCGAGGACGATGACGTCGTTGTTGACGACTTCATTGGCCTCGATGACGGTGTCATCGAGCGGGCCGGCGGAAGCCGCCGGCGCCAGGGCGACTATCAATAGTAGCACCAGTGCCAGAGGAATGAGGATACGTCTCTTCATACGAATCTCCTTCAGCGTTGTTCCCAATACTCCTGCGTCCTTTATCCTCTATTACGCACGCGGATGGGCGCGGGTTGCGCCAACAGCCGTTGCAAAACACCGCCCCACAGCAGGACGAAGCCCGCCAGGAGGATCATCAGGCCGACGACGGCCGGCTGCTCGGCTACAAAGCGGCCCGCCCCGGCCAGCAGCGCGCCGACCACCGTGGCGGCCACGCGGCCAACGTTCACCAGTGTGGTGACGACTCGCTCGACCAGCGCCGGCTGCTGCAAGATGGGCGCATAGCGGGCGACCAGGAACAGCGCCAGCAGCAGTGGCACGATACCGCTGGCCAGCAGGATCAGGTAGACGGCGCTCAGCGCCCGCACGCGCAGCCGGCTGCTGGGTAACAGCGCCAGGGTGCGCTCGGCGAAGTTGACCGCCGGCATCAGCAGCGGCGTCTGCCGGAACAGCGTGTCGATGGCCAGCAGCGCCTGCCATTCGCGACGGCAGTCGGCGCAGCCGTCCAGATGGGCCGTCAACTCCTCCCGGTCGGCGTCGGGAAGCTCGTCGTCGAGCGCGCCCATCATCATTAGGTAGTATCTCTCTTCGTGCTCCATCGGTTTTCTCCCGCGAGAGGACTTCTTCCCGCGCGTGGCTTACACCATCACTTCATCCTCAACTTCGGCGGGAACCAGGCCCCGCCCCATGCCGCTCTCGGCCAGCTGCCGCCGCGCGCGGAAGAGGCGCGACTTGACGGCGCTGACCGTAGTCTTCTGTACCTCGGCGATCTCCTCGTAGGACATGTCGTACCAGTAGCGCAGGACGACCGCCTGCCGATACTCATCGGGCAACTCGCGCAACATGCCCTGCACCAGGGCCTCGCGCTCCTGGGCCAGGTATTGCGCCTCTGGCCCCTTGTTGTTATCGCTATGCAGCGCCGGATGCGGCGGCAGCGGCTCGTCGATGGACAGTAAGACCGCCCGCCGCTTGCGAATCTGGTCGATGCAGTAGTTGGACGTGATCGATAGCAGCCAGGTGCTGAACTTGTGCGCCGGGTCGTAGCTATCCAGCCGCGTGTAGGCGCGGATGAACGCTTCCTGCGCCGCCTCTTCGGCTTCGCCGGCGTTGCCCAGCATCCGGTAGGCGAGGTTATAGACCGGCCCCTGGTAGGCTTCGATCAACTGCCCAAACGCATTCTTGTCGCCACGTCTGGCCCGTTCGAGCCAGACCTGCTCGTCGTTCAACGTTCCAATCTCCTGACTACTCACCTTCTATACGCAGAAGGGGGCGGCGGGTTTCGCGTTTGCCTGCCGGCAGTCGGCCGCTATAATGCCGTACGTGCATTATACAGGACGACGGCCGCCGCGGACGCTGGCCGCCCAGCGAACACTCAGCCGGCGACAACCACACCCATGAGCAAGCAAGCAACCCCACCCACCGACGCGCGCAAGTCGTTGCCGTCCACGCTCTATACGGAAGAGTACTTCCTGACGGCGTGCGAGGGCTATGATGTCTTCATCGAATCGGAGGGCGCGCACCTCTCCCGCCGCCTGCGCGATGCCTTTGCGCTGGCCGACGTGCGCGCCGGCATGCGCGTGCTGGACGTGGGCTGCGGCCGCGGCGAAATCCTGCGCCACTGCATGCGCCTGGGCATCGAGGCCCACGGCATGGACTACGCCGCCGTGGCCACGCAGATGAGCCGGGACGTAGTGGCGTCTGAAACGCAGCGCGCAGCCGAGGGCGATGAGCATGGGCCGACGCTCCAGCCCGGCGTCTGCCAGGCCGACGCCAAGACGCTGCCCTTCCCCGACAACAGCTTCGACCGCGTGCTGATGTTCGATGTCGTCGAGCACCTCTTTCCGTGGGAATTGCAGCAGGCCTTCGTCGATATCGGCCGCGTGCTGAAGCCGGGCGGCCGGCTGGTCATCCACACCGCGCCCAACCGCTGGTACGACGCCTACGCCTACCCCTGGGTGCGGCGTGTGCGCACGCTGCTGGGCGAGGGCGGCAACTACCCCAAGGACCCGCGGGCCATCACGCCGGTCAATCAGGATGTCCACGTCAACGAGCAGGACTTGATGAGCATGCGCCGGGCGCTGAAGCGCGGCGGCTACACCAACATTCGCGTCTGGCTCGATTCGCCGCCGCAGAACCGCGTCGAGTCGCCCATGCTGGCCGGGCTGCGGCGGGTGGCCTTCGGCGCGCCGCCCTTCCGCTGGTTCTTCGAGCGCGAGGTCTTCGCCGTGGCCGAGCCAATCAAGTGACGAGTGAAGAAGCTCAGGCAAGGGAGCCAACGCCCCGGCGTTCGGCGCGTCCTTGGCGTGAGCCTTTTTCTCTGTCATCCGCCGCCCGCGCCCGCGCGGCGCTGGCCGCCATTCTGCTGCTGGCCTTCGCCCTGCGCGTCTGGCAACTGACGAGCATCCCGCCCGGCCTGACCCACGACGAGGCCAACCACGGCCGCGAGGCCATCGGCATCCTCGACGGCGTGCTGCGCTACTTCTTCCCGCTCAACTACGGCAGCGAGCCGCTCTACAGCTACACCGTCGCCCTGAGCATGGCCGCCCTGGGGCGCGGCCTGTTCGCCCTGCGGCTGGTCAACGTCGTCTTCGGGCTGGCCGCCGTGGCCATCACCGCCGCCTGGGCCGCGCCGCGGCTGGGGCGGCCGGC
>JAIBAS010000324.1 GCA_019695075.1 Promineifilum sp.
GCGCTGAACCGGACGCCAACCATTAAGCTCGACCCGGCCGTGCCCAGCATCGCCGTGGGCAATCCGCTGCCAACGTCGCCGACCACCGGTATTGGCTTCTGGGCGGGCAACGACAACGGGGTTTACAAGCTGCGCATTGGCGATCCGGCGGGGAGCAACCTGCTCTACGACGGCGCCGCGCTGACGCTGCGTAACGGCACGGACGGGGCCAAGATTCAACTCGACGCAGCGCAGCCGCACATCGCGATGGGAACCGTCCTGCCGACCGGAGCGCGCACCGGCGGCAGCGGTTTCTGGGCCGGTCTGGAAGGCACGCAGTACACCTGGCGCGTGGGCGGCATCTCCGGCGTGGCCCCGCGCATTGAGTGGTACGACAACAGTCTGACCATCCGCGCCAAGTCCGGCGCGTCGATGATGCACTTTGACAGCGAGGGTGACGCTTACATCGCCGGACCAATGACGATTGGCCCAAGCGGGGGCATCTGGCAAGGCACGGGCACGGGAGCGTCGTTTGCCAGCCCGAAGAGCGGCTGGAAACTGTGGCGCGATGCCAGCAACGCGGGACGATTTGAGACGTACAACAGCGCCGGCACGCCTCAGATATCTATCAACGCCAACGGCCAGTTGAAGGCCGGGGCGGGCATGGTCACGCTCGACACGGGCGGGCTGACCATCGGCGTCGTATCAGACCCTACGCCACAAACATCCATCACCTTCAGCGGCCTGGGAGCCATAGATGCCGCCATCATGCCCGACGGCAACGCCTACCGCCAATACCGCTGGTACATCAACAGCATCCACGATGCCAGCAAGAAAGCGGCCACTATCTCCCTGACAACAGATGAAGTCTACGCCCAGGGGTTCGATGGCGTCATTCAGCTTTCGGCCGGCCACCTCAGCCTGACAGCGACAAGACACGTTTCGGCCGGCCCCAGTCTCTACGTCAGCAAGGGCGTCATGTCCGGCTGGACTCAAGGCGACACCGCCAACAGGGGGCAGTTCATCTCCGACCTGGGCGGTGCCCATGACTATGAAGCCATCGTCCTCCTTGACACCGCCGACGTTAACCACGGCATGACCAGCGCCATCGCCAACACGGCCGCCTACGGGGCGCTTATCAAGTACAGCGCCACGTCCGGCGGCGTAGACCTGCGCGGCTTTGGCGAGGGCTATGTCGGGGCGTGTATCAGCGGCCGGGCAACACTCGTGACGACCGGCACCAACACCGCCCCGGTTGTCATCGACGGCGCGATTAAGTCCGGAACGGGCATCGCGGCTCTGACAGGCGGTAACCTGTTGACCATCAACAACTACGGCGCAAGCCGCGTCATCGTCAAGCACAACGGCGACATTTACTCCGATTCGACCGCCGGCGTCCTCCTGTTCGACGACCACGACGACGCGGCGCTGTTGCGGGCCCTCAGCTACGAGCTCAACCCAGCGGCCGTCATCCGCAACCGCTTCGACGACTTTGTGACCTACCACCGGGGAGACCTGGAAGCGGCGGGCATCGTCGAAGGTACGATGGTCAATCAGACGGCGCTAACCCGCCTGCTGACCGGCGCGATCTGGCAGCTGCACAGCCGCATCGCTGAGTTGGAAGAGCGCCTGGCCCGGCGAGGGGGTTGAGCAATGGTTTTTGGTGAAGAGAGGCCCAGCAGCGAGAGAGGTGGGAGCATGCCCGCGCAACCGCAAAGCCCGACCGTCCCTGACGCGATCCATGCCATACGCCCCCAGCTACGCGCCTGGGCGGCACGCCGGCTGCCCGCCGAACACCCTGAGCTGGTGGCGGCCGTGCAACGGCTCGTAAAACTCAAAAGCAGCCCGGCTACAATCGAATTGGCTCTCTTCTCCGCTACCGGCGACCGGCCGCTGGCGAAGTTAGCCCGCTACTATGCGGAAGCGATCATCAACGACAAGGAAACAGCCACATGACGCCCAACGACCTCATCCCGACGCCGCGCTGGCTCCTGGGCCAACTGCTCCAGGTCATCACCGCGCCAACGACCAGCCTCACCCTCAACTTCGCCGGCCACCAGCAACTCGGCCAGCTCATCGCCACGACGACCATGCTGCTGCAACAGCCGGTCGATGAGGCGAGCGCCGGCGCGACGGCAACCCAGGACGAAACGGCATGAGCGACGAGGAGGACTTGCAGATCGCCGCCGACGTCGCCGAGCTGCGAGCAACCATCTACGGCAACCTCATCCGCCAGGAGCCGGGTCTTCTGAAGGACTTTCGCGCGCTGAACGCGGCCGTGGAACAGCTCAAGTGCCAGCAGGCCGAGACGTCGGCGCTGATAACCCTCATCGCCGGCGACGTTCGCAAGCTGGTCACCCGCAGCGACCGGCAGGAGCTGGAGCAGGAACTGAACCGCAACACGCCCCTATCGCAACTGGCCCACCAGGTCGCCCTCATCATCGCCGTCGGCATCTTCCTGGTAGCCGTATTCGACGCCCGGCGCTACATCCTGGGCGGAAGCATCAGCATGTACACGATCATGCTGGGGTCGCTGGTCATCGCCCTGGGGACGGCGACGCTGGCCAAGAAACAGCCGGGTCGTAAGCGATGATCTACCACGTCAACGCGATCATTGGGGACGACCGCCACCTGGGGAGCGAAGCACGGCCGTGGCAGACGCTCCAGCGAGCGGCAAGGGCGGCCCGGCCGGGCGACCGGGTGGTCGTTCATCGGGGGAACTACAGCGGCGCGACGCGCATCAAGGCCGCCGGCACGGAGTGGGAGGCAGCCGAACCGGATGAAACGATCCTCAACGGTGAATGGGACGGGCGCGACACGCGCTACGCCCCGGCCGTCCTCAGCATTGAAGCGCCGCGCACCGTCGTCGCCGGGTTCACGGTGACGAACGCGCCGGCGCATGGGATCGGGCTGAGGGGAGCGGCGGCCGACGTGCTGATCAAGAACTGCTGCGTCCACGACTCCGCCCGCAGCGGCATCCGGCTCTTCGGCAAGAACCTGAGCCGGAACGCGACGATTGTGAACTGCACCATCACCGGCTCCGGCCGCGTCGCCCGGCTCAACCCCGTGCTGCACGGCCACGGCATCGAACTGACTTTCGGCCACAGCGTCATGATCGCCAACTGTACCATCGCCGACAACGCCGGAGCAGGCATCCAGGTACGTCAGGGGGCAAAGGACACTATCCTCCAGGAGAACACGATCTACGACAACGCCGGGCCGGGGATCGTCATCGGCAACAGCCCGCGAACGGCCTTCGTCGACAACTTCATCTACCTGACGGCCAAGCCTAAAGCGGTCAAAGGACTGCGCCCGGACGGCATCGCCGTCGCCGACCTACCACGCCGGGGGCAGCGGTACCCGGCGACCAGAGGCACACGCATCTGCGGCAATGTCGTCGCCAACTGTGCGACGCTCCTGCGCGTTCACAACGAACCGGAGCGCAAGCGCACCCTTACGCGCCTGGACGCCCGGACGGTCATTGCCCACAACACCCTGGTTGGTGGCCCGCTCACACAGCGCGGGGTCCACGTCGAACCCTACCCTTACAGGACGCACGAACCGGCCGTCTTCCGCGACAACATCATCCACATGGAGCACGCGCCGGCCGGCGCGCCCATCGCCAACGAGAACGCCCAGCCCATCCTGGCCGCCAGCAACGCCTGGTCGAAGTCGCCACCGGCGGTGTGGGCAAGCAGCAGTGACACCGGCGAAACCGGGCTGCGCAACGCGGCCGCCGTTCTCGGCGGCGAGCATCCCCAAGAGGACGACTTCGCCCCGGAAGTGTGGAGCAGTCTGATTGGCAGAGCCACCGACGAAGCAACTGTCGGCGCGCTGGAACCCCCTACCCTATTCACCCCACAAGGAGAGAATCATGACCCCGGACTATAAGGACCCACAGTTTATCGTCACCGCCCTGACGGCCATCGCCGCCAACATCGTCGCCATCCTGGTGTACAGGGGCATCCTCAACGCGGAGGAGGCCAACATCTGGCTGGACCTGTTCAAGACCGTTCTGGTACTGGTGGTACCCCTGGCGA
>JAIBAS010000152.1 GCA_019695075.1 Promineifilum sp.
TGCTGATCGCCGCGGCGCTGCTGGCCCCGCCGGTCACAGCCGTGCTGATGCGCCTCGTTGCCCCGCTCAGCGGCCGGCTGCTGGGCGTCCTGGGGCGCATGGCCCCGCGCGACATCGTCCGCTCGCTCAGCCGCACCTCCATCGCCGTGGCCGCGCTCATGACCGCCGTGGCCGTCATCGTCGGCGTGTCGATCATGGTCGGCTCCTTCCGCGGCACGGTCGTCCAGTGGCTCGACCAGACCTTGCAGGCCGACATCTATCTCTCGCCGCCCAACGTCACCGCCAACCGCGTCGTCGGCGCGCTGGCGGCCGACGTCGTGGCCACGGCGCGGACGTGGCCGGGCGTGGCCCGCGCGGTCACGTCGCACACGGTGCAGATCACTCTGCCCGACTTCGACCGCCTGGTGCAACTGGTGGCCGTCGATGGCGACGTCAGCAACGGCCACCGGCCCTACGCCTGGGTGCGCGACGACCTGGGCGACCCCTGGCCGGCGCTGATGGCCGGCGAGGGCGTCATCATCTCCGAGGCGCTGGCGCTGAAGGAGAACCTGCCCACGCCGCCACCGCCCCTGACCCTGCCCACGGCCGATGGCCCGCGCGCTTTCCCGGTGCTGGCCGTCTTCTACGACTATTCCTCCGACCAGGGCAGCGTTTTCATCGGCGATGCGCTCTACCGCACCCTGTGGGACGACGACCGCGTTTCGGCCGTGGGGCTGTTCGTCGCGCCGGGGCAGCCGGTCGAGGCGGTCGTGGCCGCGCTGCAAGCGGAGTTCGCCGGCCGGCCGGACGTGCTGGTGCAATCGAACGAGGCCCTGCGGCGCGGCTCGCTGGAGATCTTCGACCGCACCTTCGCCATCACCTCGGCCTTGCGGCTGCTGGCGGTCATCGTCGCCTTCATCGGCGTGCTCAGCGCCCTGATGAGCCTGCAACTGGAACGGGCGCGCGAGCTGGGCACGCTGCGGGCCACGGGCATGACCCGCCGGCAACTGTGGGGCCTGACACTGCTGGAAACGGGGCTGATGGGCACGACCGCCGGGCTGCTGGCGCTGCCGGTCGGCTATGGGCTGGCCTGGATTCTGGTCTACGTCATCAATGTGCGCTCCTTCGGCTGGACGCTGAGCATGGCCCTGCGGCCGGAGTACTTCCTGCAAGCTTTCCTGGTGGCCGTCGTCGCCGCCCTGCTGGCGGGCATCTACCCGGCGCTGCGGCTGGGCAACCTGGAGATCGCCGCGGCCATCCGCGAGGAGTAGCCCCAAGGACAATGAGCATGAAACGACTGTTGTGGATCGCCGGCGCGCTGGTGGTCGTCGTCGTTGCCGCGGTGGCCAGCCGGCCGCTGTGGGCCGGGCCGGCCGCGCCGCCGCTGGCCGCCTCGCTGGAGGCACTGCCGGCCGCCGGCGCTAGCGATGGCTTTGCGCGGGCCACGCAGCCGGGGGCCATCGTCTTCCCGCGCGATCTGGGGCCGCACGACGACTACCAGACGGAGTGGTGGTACTACACCGGCAATCTGACCACAGCCGACGGCCGCCCCTTCGGCTTCCAGTTCACTATCTTCCGCCGCGCCCTGACCCCGCCGGGCGACAGCGCCGCGCCCACCGGCGACGGCTGGCGCAGCAACCAGGTCTACCTGGCCCACTTTGCCATCAGCGACATCGCCGCCAACGCCTTCTACCCCACGGAACGCTTCAGCCGCGGCGCGGCCGGGCTGGCCGGGGCCACGGCCGCGCCCTACCGCGTCTGGCTGGAGGATTGGTCAGTGGAAGAAATCGCCGCCGGCCAGGTACGGCTGCGCGCTCGCACCGACGCTGTCGCCCTCGACCTGACGCTGACGCCGACGCTGCCGCCCGTTCTCCACGGCGATGACGGGCTGAGCCAGAAGGGGCCGGAGGTGGGCAACGCCTCCTACTACTACTCGCTCGTCCAGCAGGCCGCCGCGGGCACAGTCACCGTCGGCGGCGAGGCGTTCGACGTGACCGGCCGGGCGTGGCAAGACCACGAGTGGAGCACCAGCGCTCTGAGCGAGGGCGCCGTCGGTTGGGACTGGCTGTCGCTGCAACTGGACGACGGCAGCGCCCTGATGCTGTTCGAGATTCGCCGCGCCGACGGCACGCGCGAGGCGCTCTCGGCCGGCAGCTTCATCGCCCCGGATGGCACGCTGACCCCGCTGGCTCTGGGCGACTGGACGCTGGCCGTCACCGACACGTGGACAAGCCCGACGAGCGGCGCGGAATACCCCGCCGGCTGGCGCATCACCGTGCCATCGCTGGGGCTGGAACTGACCGGCGCGCCACAGATGGCCAACCAGGAACTCAACCTCTCCACGGTCTACTGGGAGGGCGCGGTGAAATTCAGCGGCACGCGCGACGGCGCGCCCGTCTCGGCCCAGGGCTATATCGAACTGACCGGCTACGCCGGTTCGATGGCGGGGCGGCTCTAGCCCCCACACATACCTAGCCCCGCCGCACCCTGTCGATTTCTCCCTAAACGCTCGCCGCCAGAGCGCAGCAAACGGCCGTTTCGCCCGGCCGCGCCGGATGCTATCATCTTGCCCAGGGGACTTCTCTCGTCGCGCCACACGGCCGGCGGGTGAAGCAGGCGCGTTCTCTTGTCAGTTCGGTCCAGCCTGGCCAGCACACGCGAAACTGCACAGCAAGGAGATCGTCATGCGGCGAATCGTCTATCGGCTAGGGCAGCTGGCCTGCCTGAGCGCGTTGGTGGCCCTGCTGGCCGGCCGGGTTCCGTACCTCTCCGCCGCGCCGGCGGAACCCGAAGCCTCCTACAAGTTGAGCGGCGACGGCCCGCTGCCTATCGGCGGCCAGGTCAGCGACTTCCAGATCAGCCCCAACGGCGTCTACACCGTCTATCGGGCCGGCCAGGATGTCGTCGAGATATCACAACTCTATGCCACGCGGACAGACGGCAGCGGCCCCGCGGTGTGGCTGAGCGCCCTGCCGCAAGCAGGGCAGTATATCGAGGGCTACGCCATCAGCCCGGACAATGCCCGTGTTGTCTACATCGCCGACCAGGATACCCACAACGTCATCGAGCTATACAGCGTCCCGCTGAACGGCAGCGCCGCGGCCATCAAGCTGAACCGGCCGCTGGTCGAAGGCGGCAGCCTGCCCGACAACTTCAGCGGCTTCCAGATCAGCCCCGACGGCCGCCGTGTGGTCTACCTCGCCGACGGCGACACCGACGAGGTCTCGGAGCTATATAGCGTGCCCATCGACGGCAGCGCCGCGGCGATGAAGCTGAACGGCCCGCTGGTAGCCGGCGGCGAGGCGTATCAGTTCGCCATTACGCCCGACAGCCAGAACGTCGTCTTCGTGGGCGACAAGAACACGGACAACGTTGCGGAGCTGTACCGCGTGCCCATCGACGGCAGCGCCGTGCCGGTGAAACTCAGCGGCGCGCTCGTCGCCGGCGGCAGCGTCTTCGATTTCAAGCTCAGCCCGGACAGCCTGTTTGCCGTCTATCGGGCCGACGCGAGCACCGACAACCTCATGGAGTTGTATTCGGTGCTGCTGGATGGCAGCACTATGCCGGTCAAGCTGAACGGCCCGCTGGCCCCCGGCGGCCAGGTCGCCTTTGGCGGCACGTATGCCATCAGCCCCGACAACGAGCGCGTCGTCTATATGGCCGACCAGGACACGAAGGACGTCGATGAACTCTACAGCGTGCCCATCAACGGCGGCATGGTCGTCAAGCTCAACCCACCGCTTGTGCCCGGCGGCGACGTGGAGTGGTCTCCCGTGCCGCAGATCAGCCCCGACAGCAGCCGCGTCGTCTACGCCGCCGACCAGGAGACCAACGACATCTACGAGACCTTCAGCGTGCCCCTGGCCGGCGGCACATCGGTGAAGCTCAACGGCCCGCTGGCCGGCAACTATGCCGACGACTTCGCCATCAGCCCCGATAGCAGCCGCGTGGTCTATCGCGCCCTGCAGGATTTGGTCAACCGGTACGAACTCTACAGCGCGCCCCTGGCCGGCGGCGCGCCGGTGAAGCTCAACGCCCCGCTGACAGGCACGGGGCAGGTGTATGGCTTCGAGATCAGCGCCGACAGTAGCGGAGTCGTCTACACGGCCAGTCAGGACGCGACCGGCAACAGCGAGTTGTACCGCGCGCCCCTGGCCGGCGGGGCGGCGTCGAAGGTCAACGGCGCGCTGCCGCCGGGCGGCAGCGTCGGCCGCTATGCCATCAGCCCTGCCGGCGGGCGGGTCGTCTACGTCGCCGACCAGGACACGGCCTACATCCGCGAGCTTTACCAGGCCCCGCTGGCCACAGCCGGGCCGACGGTCAAGCTGAACAAGACGCTGGCCATCGGCGCGGACGTCCGCCAGTACGACATCACCCCCAACAGCCGCTATGTCCTCTACCTGGCCGACCAGACGCGCCTCGACCGCAACGATCTCTACCGCGCGCGGCTGGACAACAGCGACACGCCACAGCGCCTGTCGGCCGGCCTGCCCGGCGACTTCAGCGTGAACGATATGGAAATCACCGCCGACGGCAGCCGCGTGGTCATGGAAGTCCAAACCAACAACGAGCCGGAGGGCCTCTATAGCCTGCCCGTGGCCGGGGGCGCGCCGGCGCGGATCAACAAGCCGACTGTGGCCAACGCCCGGCTGCACTACTTCCGCCTCAGCCCCGACGGCCAGACGGTCGTCTACCGCGCCGTCGAGGACAGCAGCGGGGCCTGGCAGGTCTACAGCGCGCCGGTGGACGGCAGCAGCCCACAGACGCGGCTCAACAACCCGCTTGTCGCCCACGGCGAGGTGGACGAAATCGCCATCAGCCCCGACGGCGCGCGCGTGGTCTATACGGCCGACCAGGACACCGACGAGGTCGAGGAGCTTTACTCCGTGCCCATCGACGGCGGCGTCGTCAGGAAACTCAACGCGCCGCTGGTGGCCAATGGCGACGTGGAGAATTACGGTGTTAGTCCGGACGGCGACTGGGTGGTCTACATAGCCGACGGGAACACGGACGATGTCTACGAACTCTATCTCGCGCCCGCGGCCGGCGGGGCGACGGCCGTCAAACTCAGCGGCCCGCTCGTGGCCGGCGGTGACGTGCTCTGGTTCAACTTCAGCCCCGACGGCGACCGGCTGGTGTATCTGGCCGACCAGGCCGTCGATGAGCGCCTGGAGCTATATGGCGTGACCCTCGCCGGCCCGGGCGCGCCGGTGCGTGTCAACAGCCCGCTCGTGGCCGGGGGCAACGTCTATGACTTCCGCTTCAGCCCCGACGGGGCGAGGCTCGTCTACGTGGCCGACCAGGTCGTCGATGAGCGCTACACCATCTACAGCGTCACCCAGTTCGGCGGCACGCCCATCCAGGTGAGCCAGACCCTTGGCGCGGGCCAGCAGTTCGGCGATTTTGTCTTCAGCGCCGACGGCGATACCCTGGTCTACGACACCTACACAGAAACGGATTACTACCCGTCGCTCTATAGCGCCCACGTCGATGGTAGCGGCGACCCCCGGCGGGTTGTCGATCCCGCAACCCGGATCGACAGCTGGGACGTGATCCCCAGCGGCGACCGCGTCCTCTACGAGGCCTTCGTCGGCAGCGGGACAAACTCCGAACTCTACAGCGCCGCCGCGGACGGCCACGGCGTGGCCGTCCGCCTCAGCGGGCCGATGATCGCCGGCGGCAATATCTCTAACTTCCGTGCCAGCCCCGACGAGAGCCGCGTCGTCTACATGGCCGACCAGAGCATCGACGAGGTTGAAGAACTGTATGGCGCCATCATACCGGCCGTGCAGCCGGAAACGCTGCAACTGTTTCTGCCAGTGACGGTGCGGTAAGAGAAGAGGTTAACGCAAGGACGCCAGGGCACAACCGCGCCACGAAGCGCCCGCTTCATGCTATAATGTTTCCATGCGCTCACCGTTTCCCGGAATGGATCCGTATCTGGAAAACCCAGCCTTATGGCCGGATGTTCACAACAGCCTGATCGCCGCCATTCGCGACGCGCTTTCGCCTCGCCTCGCGCCGAAGTACTACGTGCGCCTGGAGCGGCGAACCTATCTTCTCTCGCCTGATGACCTATCGTTCGTCGGCCGGCCCGACCTGGCCGTGCTGCCGTCGCTGCCCCAGGGCGCCGGCCGACAGGGCGCTCTGCCTCTGGCCGCGGCCGGCGTCGTGGAGGTCGTGCTGGCGATTCCCGACGAAGTGGGCGAGAACTATCTCGAAGTCCACGAGGTGACAACCGGCCGCGTCGTCACGGTCATGGAACTCCTGTCGCCGGCCAACAAGCTCTATGCGAAAGGGCGCGAGGAGTACATTCAGAAACGCTACGAGATCACCGGCAGCCGCACCAACCTGGTCGAGATCGACCTCCTGCGCGCCGGGCAGCCGATGCCGCTACAGGGGCGGCGCGTGGACAGCGACTACCGCATCCTCGTCAGCCGGGCCACGACCCGGCCGCGCGCCCTGCTCTACCCGTTCAACCTGCGCGACCCCATCCCCACGTTCGACCTGCCCCTTCTGCCGGGCGACGAGGAGCCGGCCGTCGATCTGGGGGCCATCTTCCACGCCCTCTACGAGCGAGCGCGCTATGACCTGAGCCTTGATTACACCCAACCGCCCGGCCCGCCGGTGCGCGATGAGGACGCTACCTGGGCCTGGGAGCGGGTCGAACAGGGGCAAGAGTAAGTAAAAGAAGAAACCGCGGATTACACGGGCCTCATAGATTTCACGTGCCGACCGTCACCCGGCCAGTGGAGGTTGCCACGGCCATCGATGCCTTTTTTCAATCAAGCTGACCGATACCCAGGAAAAGCATGGTTGACACGCCACTGCCCCAGTGCTACTATCCCCGCTATGCAATATAGTCTGTCGGCCAGCAGTGATTGTCGGAACGATTCGCCCACGCCCCGCGCGGTCAGGCGGACGGCCGATGCCTGCTGATTGAGACGACAGGCAACGACACCGGAAAGCCAACAGGCGCGGCCACCCCCGCGCCTTTTTTGTTGGCCGCGCCGGAGACAGGGGTTGCCGCACCAACAGGAGACGCGATGACCCACCAACCGATCAACCGTTACGACCACTTCGCCGCGCTCGGCCGCGCCGGCGCAACCCACGACGTGGACGCGCTGATGCACGCCCTGCTGGCCCACGACGACCTGGCCACGTCGCGCCTGGTTGACTTCGCCATCGGTTTGGTGGACACGCGCGAGGGCGCGGCGCGACTGCGCCATTACCTGTTCGACGGCGCGCCCATCCAGCGCAACTACGCCGCGCTGTACTTCAAGCGGCGCGGGCGCGTGGCCCTGCTGGAGGAGGCCGTGGCCCAGGGCAAGATCGACGCTACGCAAGCCTTCTCCCGCTAGGCCGGTGGCCGCGTCTGACACGGCCGCGGGCCGTTTGCGGTAGCTTTTGGTAGCTTATGGCGGCCCTTCTATACTACGGTAACAACTGTTGCGAGAGGTGAAGCATGACCGATCCTGATCCCCACGCCGACATCCTGGCCCATAACCGCATCGCCTGGGACAAGTGGGCGCAGGACGGCGACCGCTGGACACTGCCCGTCTCGCCGGCCGAGGTGGCCGCGGCCCGCGCCGGCGAGTGGGCGATCTGCTTGACCGAGGAGAAGCCCACGCCGCGCGACTGGTTCCCGGCCGACCTGCGTGGCGTCGATGTACTCTGTCTGGCCTCCGGCGGTGGGCAGCAGGGGCCGATATTGGCCGCGGCCGGGGCCAACGTGACCGTCTTCGACAACTCGCCGGAGCAGCTCGCCCGCGACGCGGCCGTGGCCCGGCGCGAGGGCCTGGCCATTCGCACTGTGCCGGGGGATATGCGCGACCTGAGTGCCTTCGCCGACGCTGCCTTCGACCTCATCTTCCACCCCGTGTCCAACATTTTCACGCCCGACGTGCGCGCCGTCTGGCGCGAGTGCTACCGCGTTCTACGACCGGGCGGCGCGCTGCTGATGGGCACGGTCAACCCCATCGAGTACGCCTTCGACCGCGCCCTGGCCGACGCCGAGGGCATCTTCCAACTGAAGCATCCCCTGCCCTATTCGGACGCGACCGACATCAGTAAGGAGGAGCATGCCCGTCTCTACGGCTCCCACGCACCCTACGAGTTCAGCCACACCCTGGAAGACCAGATCGGCGGCCAGCTGGAGGCCGGCTTCGTCCTGACCGGCTTCTTTGAGGCCCACAAGGAAGACGACCGGCTCGGCCGCTACTTCCCCAACTACATCGCCACGCGGGCGATCAAGCCCCACCGGGCAGCCCATTCTTGACACTAAGCGCGTAGATATAGGCGTCCACTACTGTTCCATCGCTGAGCTTCACGAGAGTCAGGACGCGCTGATAGTCCTCACCTTCTAACTCATCGAGGCCCGCCCAATGATCGACCAGCCTTTTCGAACTGAAGAGGAAGCCCTCGATTTCGCGGCCGCGCTCATCCAGGACAATGCCCGGATACCCGGCCGACGCGCCCCAGCCCATTGGCAGCAGCCGGCCGGTGACGGTCGCCGGCTGCCATTGCCCCGGAACGTGCGCCAGAACGTGCGCGTTGGGCCGGCCCGGGGCGAGCGTCCCATAGACGAAAAGTCGCTGAATCATCGATCCCCTCAAGCAGCGAAATGGCGATCAGACGGCCCATTTCCGCGGCCACGTCTGGCGCTTGCATCATGCGAAAAGCCGTCCTATAGTCTCGTGAGTAGCTCTCCTGCCAATGAGGCCGTTTTCCTGTCGTTGGCAGTCTAGGCGAGAGCGATGTCCCCGTCAAGGCAGTATGTCTAAAGTATCCTCTGGAGTGCTATGTCCTACAGCGAAACCATCCACTCCCTGGCCCGTGATCCGGAACAACTGGAACGACTTTACCAAAGCGCGCTGAAGACCGGCGAAGCCGGAGCCTTTCAGCAGGCCATCGAAGCCGGCCGCGCGAGCGACCCGGACAACCTTCTCTACGCGGCCTGGCACTACCGGCTGCGCGATGTCGCCGCCGCCGTCAAGACTTCGTTCGTCCGCTGGGGCTGGGCCGTGCCGCTGGCGCTGCTCAATGGCCTGCTGTTCTGGTGGCTGTCCGACGAAGAACGCTACGCGATCCAGATCGCCGGCGGCCCGCCGGGCGCGTCCACCTTCCTGCCGACCCTGCTCCTGCTGGTTGCCCCACTGGCGGCCGTCTTCGTGCTGGCTTACCTGGCCCCGGTGCGGCGGCGCTGGCTGCTGGCCGTGCTGATCGGCGTCGTGCTCGTGGCCGCCGCCGGCTACGTGCTCTGGGTCTACCCACGCCTGGGCACGCGCCCCTTCCAGGAGCAGTACATCACCCTGATGGCCATGCACCTACCGCTGCTGGCCTGGGCGGGCGTGGGGCTATACCTCGTCGCCGGCCACCGCGACCCCGGCAACCGCTTCGCCTTCCTGATCAAGTCGCTGGAGGTCGTCATCATGGGCGGCCTGTTTGCCATCGCCGGCGGGCTGTTCACGGGCATCACCATCGCCCTCTTCTCCGCCCTGGGCATGGAGCCGTCGGAGTTGGTCATGCGGCTGTTCATCGCCGGCGGCGGCGGGCTGATCCCGGTCATCGCCGTGGCCGTCATCTACAACGCCGCCCGGCCGCCGGCGGGGCAATCGTTCGAGGACGGCCTGAGCAAGCTGCTGGCCACGCTGATGCGCACGCTGCTGCCGCTGACCCTGGTGGTGCTGGTGGTCTACATCGGCTTCGTGCTGCTCAACTTCCGCGAGCCGTTCGAGAACCGCGATGTGCTCATCATCTACAACGGCATGCTCTTCGCCGTCATCGCCCTGCTGGTCGGGGCGACGCCGGTCAGCCTGGCCGAGACCTCGCCGCGGGTGGCCAACGCGCTGCGCTGGGCCATCGTCGCCGTGGCCGGGCTGGCGTTGCTGGTCAGCATCTATGCTCTGGCGGCCATCGTCTACCGCACAGCCATGGACCGCCTGACGCCAAACCGGCTGACGTTTATCGGCTGGAACGTCGTCAACATCGGCTTGCTGGCACTGGTGGTCTGGGCCGGGGCGCGCGGCCGGGCGACGGACTGGCTGCCGCGGCTCCATCGCGCGTTCACTATCGGCACCGTCGCCTACGCCGTCTGGACGCTAGCGGTGATCCTCGTCGTGCCGTGGCTGTTTGGCATCGACCAGGGCGCGCTCGACGCGCTGCCGCCGGCCGTGCGCGCGGTCGTCTACGAATCGCCCGACCCCATCCTGCTCAAGTGCGTCGGCAGCCCGCACATCTACCTGCTGGACGATGGCGAAAAGCGCTGGATCGACACCATCGCCACCTTCACCGAACGCGGCTACGTCTGGGGCGATGTCCGCTTCGTCCCCTGCGACGAGCTACGCAGCCTGCCCGATGGCGAGCCGATCCCGGCCGACGCGGGGCCGCCGCCGCAACCGTAAGGTAGGGCACACGGGCGCACCCGCCCTCATATCATCATCGGCAACCACGGCGGGTTCGCCGGCGAGCGGCCCACCAGCCACGCCGTAGCCCCCATCTGCTGCACGAGTTCGACCCCCGCGCGGTAATGGGCTGCGCGCTCAGCCGGGTCGGCGTCAATGGCGGCCAGGGCGAAAAGGCAGCCGGCCTCGTCCATCGGCCGGCCAGTGGCCCGCGCCGCTGCCCACATCTCCGTCAGTAGTTCGCGTCGCTCGGCCGGCGGCAAGAACGGGGCCAGGCAACGGCCGGTCACGATGTGCAACTTTGGGAAGTCCTCCTGCAGCGCGGCGGCGTGGTTCTCCCATGCCAGTCGGGCCGCGCCCGCTTCGTCGCCCATGGCGGCCAGGTAGAGCACCATGTCGATAGTCGTCACGATCTCGCCTTCTTTCCGCCCCTGGGCACGATAGCGGCTCAGGCTCGACTCGATATCCGGCCGGGCCTCGGCCGCGCGGCCCAACGCCAGCAGCGCCAAAGCGCGGTTGCCGCGTCCGCGGCACAACTCAGCGTCGTTGCCCAACTCCGTGGCCAGTTTCACCATCCGGTTGGAATACTCCACCGATAGTTCCACGCGGCCCATGCCAAGATAGATGACGCCCAGATCGCCCAGCTCGCTGACAAGCACGTGGCGAGCGTTGACCTCCTCCGCGGCGCGGATGGCGGCCAGCTTCAGCGCCTCGGCCTCGCCATAGCGCGACATGCTCAGGTAAACCGTGCCCAGATTGGCCTCGGCGAAGGTCGCCTGCAACTCGTCGCCGGCCTGGCGGTAGAGTTCGGCCGCGCGGCGCAAATCGTCGGCCGCCGGCGGATAGCGGTCGAACGCCCAGCGAATCGTCGCCCGCCGCATATAGATCGTCGCCAGGTCGTGGGGGTCAATTCCCGGCACACCCGCGAGCCGATCGATCACCGTCTCGCTGACGGCCAGGGCCGATTCCGGCTGCGCGGAGTGGCGCAGGATGTCCATGGTTTCCAGATCGAGCCGGGCCGTACCCATTGCCGCACGGGCCGGCGGCTCGGCCGCGGGCAGCCGGGCCAGGTCGGCGCGCAGCTCGTCCACGAACGTCTGCGCCTCGCCATAGCGCGCCCGCGCCCGCAGCGTGGCGGCGACAGTGCTGCCGGCCAGGCACAGCGGCCAGGCGGCCTCGCTCTGCCGCGCCAGTCGTAGCGCTTCCCCGGCCGTGTCGCGCGCCGGTTCCAGCCGGCCGGTGTTCAGTAGCAAGCCGGCGGCGTGGGCCAGGTACTCGGCCTGCTGCGCCGGCCGGCCCAGAGCGGCGGCGTGGTCGGCCGCCCGCCGCAGCGTAGCCAGCCAGACCGACCACTCCCCCCAGCGCACCGGCAACGGATGCAGACAATCCACCAGCGCCAGCCACAACAGCCTCAGTTCTGCCCGCTGGCCGGCGGCATTGAGCAAGGCGAGACAACTATCGAAATGAGGGCGCACCTCCGCGGCCGGCCGGTCGCTCACGAGGTCAACTGCCAAGCGCAGTTGGCCCGGCAGACGATCGGCGTAGAAGCGCCGCCAGCGTTGGGCCTCGTTGTCCCAGGCACGCGCACCTGGCTCCGGCGCGGCGTTCATAGGGCCGACTCACTCCTTTCGACAGGCGTATCGCCCGCGCCGCCCCAGGCAGCCAGGATTTCCGTCTGCAGGAAGGTGGCCGTCAGGCGATGCAGCCGGTAGCGGGGCGAAGTTGGCTCGCCGGCCACTTCCAACAGCGAAGTGTCGCGCAGCTGGGCCAGGGCATCGCCGAATTCGTTGGGCGGCAGAAAGCTCATCAGTCGCAGCCACTCAACATCCTCCCCATCGGGGGCCAGCGGCAGCAGGGAGAGCAGAAGTTGACGTGCCGGGTCGCTCAGTGACTGCCAAGCGCGCCGGTAGATGTAGCGATACAGCCCTTCGGGAGCGCGGTAGCGGGCGCGGCGCAGATTATCCAACAGCGCCGGCAGCGGCCACAGGCTCATTTGCGCGGCCACCAGCTTCAGCGCCAACGGCATGCCGCCAACGACCTCATGGAGCGCGGCCATGTCGTCGGCCGCCAGCCGGGCCGGGTGGCCGTGACGCGCAAGCTCGGATTCCACTAGCGCCCGGCTGTCGGCCGGCGAGAGCGGCGGCACGGGAAAGCGCGTCACCAGCGGATGGTGGCTCAGCGTCTGGCGGCTCGTCAGCAGAAAGCGCGTCGGCCGGGCCAGCGGCAGCAGCGCCGGCAACAGCAGTTCCAGGTCGCTGACGCTCTCCAGATTGTCAATGACGATGAGGTGGCGGCCGGTTCTGAGAAATGGCGCCAGCCGGTCGAGCTTGTCGGCGGCGCTTAGCCCGGCCAGCTCGGCGAAGCCCAGTTGTGTCGCCAGCCGGCCGACGACATCGGCCAACGTATTGGCAGCGTCGGGCGCGGTCTCAATGGCCCCGGCGTCGTTGAGCCACGTCTGTCGCGCGCTGACCCAGGCAATGCCGTCATAGTCGCTGCTCTGGGCCAGGACGAAGGCGGCTTCGCGGGCCAGGGCCGTCTTGCCGATGCCGCCCAGCCCCTCGACGCTGAGGACGGCCGGGCCGTCGGCTTGGCGCAGATGGTCGGTCAGTTCGCGCAGCGGCGCGGCCACGCCGAACAGCCGCGCGTATTCGGCCGGCGGCAAATGGCGACCCAGCCGGGCGTGGCGCAGCCGCTGATGCGCGTCCATCTCCAACTGCTGCAACTGCTCGGCCAGTCGCCGCGCGCCGTTGTTGACGCGGTGGCGGAAATTGCGCACGTCCAGATGGGCCGCCTGGGCCAACGCCTCAACGCTCAGCGACACGGGCGCAAGATAGCGGTGATAGAGCGCGCTCCACTCTTCCAGGGCCGTATTGCCGCCGCCGAAGTCGCGGCCGAGGGCCAGGAGCAGCGCGATCCGCGTCGCGGCTGGGTTCGCCGGCGGCAGCAACTCGGCCGCGCGCAGCCGGTCGAGTTCGGCCACTACGAGCGACGTGACGCGCGCGCGCAGCCGG
>JAIBAS010000548.1 GCA_019695075.1 Promineifilum sp.
GTCGACGTGGCCGCGCTGCGGGCCGACGCCGAGCGGGTCTACGCGGCCCTGGTCGCCGCCGGCCCGGAGGGCGTTGGCACGCTCGACCGCGCCCTGTTGCGCCCTATCCTGTTGATCTAGAGGTTTTATGAGTCAAGCATACGTTCCCAAGACGGCGATGTTCATCTTCGCCCATCCTGACGACATCGAATTCGGCGTGGCCGGCACGGCAGCGCTGTGGGCGCGGGGCGGCTGCCGCGTGATCTACGTGGTCATCACCGACGGCAACGTCGGCAGCCACGAGGACGGCATGACCCCGGAGCGGCTGGCTGAGATCCGCCGCGCCGAGCAGACCGCCGCGGCCGAGGTCGCCGGCGCAGAGTGCATCTACCTGGGCTATCACGACGGCTTCCTGCAACCGACGCTGGAGCTACGCAAGGCCCTCGTGCGGCTCATCCGCCAGTACCGGCCGGAGGCCGTCGTCTGCCTTGACCCGACCAACTTCTTCCCGGCCGAGGACTACATCAACCACCCCGACCACCGCGCCGCCGGCCAGGCCGCCCTCGACGCCGTCTTTCCGGCGGCGGAAATGACGCTGCTCTACCCCGACCTGGCCGCCGAGGGCCTGACCGGCCACAAGGTCGATTACGTCTTCGTCACCTTCAGCCAGCGCGCCAACTACTACGTCGATATCACCACGACGCTCGACCTGAAGATCGAGGCCCTGCGCAAGCACGCCAGCCAGCTGGGCAAGTGGGATCCGTCACCGATGATCCGCCAGTGGGCGGCCGAGTCGGGCAAAAAGGTCGGCTTTGCCTATGCCGAGGCCTTCTATCGCATCACTCTGCGGCCGGTCGAAACGCCGGCCGCGCCGCAACCGGAGGTTTAGCCGTGGACAGCGAACCGTTCATTCTGGGCATCAATTACTGGCCGCGCCGCAAGGCGATGTTCTGGTGGTCGGACTTCGACCCCGGCGAGGTGCGCGAGGAGTTCAGCCTGCTGCGCGAACTGGGCATTCGCCTGGTGCGCATCTTCCTGCTGTGGGACGACTGGCAGCCCGCGCCCGACCACGTCAGCCCGGCCGCCCTCGTCCACCTGTCGCAGGTGATGACCATCGCCGCCGACCTGGGCCTGAAGCTGGATGTGACTTTCTTCACCGGCCACATGAGCGGCCCCAACTGGTCGCCCGGCTGGCTACTGGAGCCGGACAAACCGCTGCCGCCGCGCGTGCGGCAGCTCGTCAGCGGCGGGCGCGTCGTCGATTGCGGCTACCGCAACCCCTACACCGACCCGGCTGCCCTGGAAGCCGCGGAGTTGCTGCTGCGCACCGTCGTCGGCCGCTTCCACGAGCACCCCGCGGTCGGGCTATGGAACCTGGGCAACGAGCCTGACCTGTTCGCCTGGCCGCCCAACGCCGCCGCCGGCCGGGAGTGGGTGCGGCGCATGACCGGCCTGATCAAGGAGATCGACGCCGAGCACTCCGTCACCTGCGGCCTGCACGTCGACAGCGTCTTCCGCGACAACGGCCTGCGCATCCACGACGTGTTCGCCGAGGTCGATATCCCCGTCATGCACGGCTACCCAATGTACATCGACTGGCTCGACGACCCGCTCGACGTGGACTTCGTGCCCTACCTCTGCGCCCTGACCACGGCGCTTTGCGGCAAGCCGACGCTGATGGAGGAGTTCGGCGGCTGCACCAACACGCCCGGCGAACCGTCGGCCTACTGGGAATGGAGCGCCTACGGCAAGCCGCGCCGCCAGTTCATGGCCTCGGAGGAAGCGCTGGCCGACTACATCACCGCCGTGCTGCCAAAGCTGGTGGAGGTCGGGGCGACGGGCGCGCTGCTGTGGTGCTTCGCCGACTATGTGCCCGAGTTGTGGGATCGGCCGCCCTGCGAGCAGTCGATCCATGAGCGCTTCTTCGGCCTCGTCCGGCCCGATGGCACAGTCAAGCCCCACGCCCTGGCGCTGCAAGCCTTCGCCAACACGCGGCCGACCGTTCAGCCGGCGACGCGCCCGCTGGCCCTGGACATCTCGCCGGAAGAGTACTACCGCGACCCGGCCGGCCATGCCGCGCGGCTCTACCGCGTTTTTCGTGGCCAGGGTTGAGCGTAAGAGCGCAAGCAGCGGCCCGGGCCGCTGCTTGCGCCCCATGCGCCCCGTCTGACAACTCTCACTTGAGCGTGTAAACTAGCGCCCGGCGCGCCCCGTCTGACAACTCTCACTTGAGCGTGTAAACTAGCGCCCGGCGCGCCCCGTCTGACAACTCTCACTTGAGCGTGTAAACTAGCGCCCCATGCCTTCCAAAAAGATCCTGTTCATCGGCGGCTCGTTGAATATGACGCGGATGACCCACGCCGTCGCCCGCCATCTGGCCGATGAATTCGAGTGCTGGTTCAGCCCGTTCTACTCCGATGGGCTTTACGACGTCATGGCCAGCCACAGCCATTTGCTCGATTTCACCGTCCTGGGCGGCAACTTTCGCCGCCAGACCGACGCCTACCTGCGCCAGCACAACCTGCCTATCGACTACCGTGGCGCGGCGCGGGAGTACGACCTCTACGTGGCCACGACCGACCTCTACGTGCCCAGGAACCTGCGGCAAGGGCGGCCGTTCATCCTCATCCAGGAAGGCATGACCGACCCGGAAGGCTTTATGTACCATATGGTCAAGTGGTTCCGGCTGCCGCGCTATCTGGCCAGCACATCGACCAATGGCCTATCGCACCAGTACCAGTACTTTTGCGTCGCCTCCGAAGGCTATCGCGACTTCTTCATCCGCAAGGGCGTGCGGCCGGAGAAGCTGATCGTCACCGGCATCCCCAACTTCGACAACATCGCCACCAACCGTGATAACGACTTTCCCCAACGCGGCTACGTGCTGGTGGCCACGTCCGACGCCCGCGAGACCTATAAGCTCGACAATCGCCGCAAGTTCCTGCGCCAGGCAGTGGACATCGCCGCCGGCCGGCCGATGATCTTCAAGCTGCACCCCAATGAGAACTTCAAGCGGGCCACGCGCGAGATCCGCGAGGTCGTCGGCGAAGCACCCATCTACACCGACGGCAACATCGACCACATGATCGCCAACTGCGAGACGCTCATCTGCCAGTACTCGACCGTCGTCTACGTCGGCATCGCCCTGGGCAAGGAAGTCTACTCCTACTTCGACGTGGACACGCTGCGGCGGCTGACGCCACTGCAGAACGGCGGCCAATCGGGGCGCAACATCGCCCAGGTCTGCCGCCACATCCTGCTGGGCGAGCCGGTCAATTGGGAGGAGTTCCTTGCCCAGTCCATCTAGCGCCGCCGGCGTGCCGCCACAGCGCGTCGTCACTATCGTTCAGGCGCGCACCGGCTCGACGCGGCTGCCCAACAAGGTACTGCGCCCGCTGGCCGGCGCGCCGCTGTTGGCGCGCATGGTCGAGCGCGTCCGCGCCGCCCGCCTCGCCGGCACGGTCGTCGTCGCTACCACCACCGAACCGGGCGACGACCCTATCGCCGACCTCTGCCGCGCCGCGGGGTTGGCCTGCTTCCGCGGCGACCCGCTGGACCTGCTCGACCGCCACTACCAGGCCGCGCTGGCTTACGCGGCCACGGCCGTGGTCAAAATCCCGTCCGACTGCCCGCTCATCGACCCGACGATCATCGACCGCGTCCTGGGCCACTTCCTCGACCACCCCGGCGCGTTCGACTTCGTCAGCAATCTGCACCCGGCCAGCTACCCCGACGGCAACGACGTGGAAGTGATGACGCTGGAGGCGCTGGCCACCGCCTGGCGCGAGGCGACCCGGCCGCTGGAGCGCGAACACACCACGCCCTATCTCTGGGAGAACCCCGACCGCTTCCGCATCGGCAACGTTCTGTGGGAAACGGGGCTGGACTACTCCAAGTCCCACCGCTGGACTATCGACTACGAGGAAGATTATCAGTTCATCCGCGCCGTCTATGACGCGCTCTACCCGGCCAACCCGCGCTTCGGGTTGGGCGACATCCTGACCTACGTGGCCGGCCATCCCGACGTGGCCGCGCTCAATAGCGCCTACGCCGGGCAATACTGGTATCGCCACCACCCCGGCGAACTGAAGACCGTCTAGGGGCGGCCGTCACGCTCATTTCCAACAAGGCAAAGCCAATGACCCAAGAAGAAATCGACCAACTGCAAGAGATGGCTCTGCGCGTGCGCGAGCACATCATCCGCCTGTCCACCGACGGCGGTTGTTTCACCGGCGCGTCGCTGTCGTGCGCCGATCTGATCGTCTACCTCTACAACCGCTTTCTCAACGTCGGCCCACACAACTTCGATGCGCCCGACCGCGACTACCTGTTTCTATCGAAGGGCCATGACGTGCCCGCGCTCTACGGGACGTTCGTCGAGTTGGGCTGGCTGGCGGCCGAGCGGCTGGGCAACCACTTGAAGACCAACGACTTCATCTACTGGCATCCCAACCGGGCCATCCCCGGCATCGAGTTCCACTCCGGCTCGCTGGGCCACCTGCCGTCGGTCGCCGTCGGCGTGGCCCTGGACTGCAAGCTGCGCGGGCTGGACAACCGCGTCGTCGTCATCACCGGCGACGGCGAGCTGGACGAGGGCACAGTCTGGGAGGCGTTGCAAGTGGCCGCGGCCAAGAAGCTCGACAACCTGCTCTTCATCGTCGACCGCAACCACTTCCAGGCCAATATCCGCACCGAGGAGCTGATCCCGCTGGAGCCGCTGGCCCCCAAGTTCGAGGCGTTCGGCGGTCGCGTGCGGCGTGTGGACGGCCACGACTTCGCCGCGCTGGAAGCGGGGCTACGGGCGTTAAGCGACGGCGGCGGCTCCGGCAAGCCGGCGGTGCTCATCGCCGACACCATCCGCGGCCGGGGCCTACCCAGCATCCAGGAGCGGGCCGACCGCTGGTTCTGCAACTTCAGCCACGAAGAGGTCGCGGCGCTGCTCGACGAGCTGCACGGCGCGCGCCAGGCCGAGATCGCCTCCGAGGCGCTCATCGTCCGTTAGCCGCGGGAGGACACCCATGAAGAACTACGAACAAACCCTGCTGGAACTGGCCCAGGCCGACGAGCGCATCATCGTCATGACCGCCGAGAATCGCGCCGCCATCCGCAACCTGCCCAACCTGCTGCCGGGCCGCTTCATCGACACCGGCATCACCGAACAGACGATGGTCGGCGCGGCCGCCGGCCTGGCCCTGCGCGGGCGCATCCCCGTGCTGCACGCGCTGGCCACCTTCCTGACCCTGCGCGCCTTCGAGTTCGTGCGCACCGACGTCGGCATCGGCGGCCTGCCGGTCAAGCTCGTCGGCGGCGTGCCCGGCTTCCTGTCCGACGGCAATGGGCCGACGCACCAGGCCATCGAAGATGTCGCCCTCATGCGCGGCATCCCAGGCTTCCATGTCTTTTGCCCGGCCGACGAGGAAGACCTGGTGCTGGCCCTGCCGCAGATCATCAACAGCCCCAATCCGACCTACATTCGGCACAACGCGCTGAAGACCGTCGCGGGCTATGAGCATGAGCCGTTTGAGATTGGCAAGGCCGAGGTGCGACGCACTTCGGAAAGCGCAACGCGCCCGGACGACGTGGCCATCCTCGTCTATGGCATGTTGCTGGCCCAGGCGTGGGACGCCAAGGCGCGGTTGGAGGCCGAGGGGCTATCGGTGCGCCTGGTCAACGTGCGCATGCCCAAGCCCATCGACGTAGCCGCCGTGCTCGGCGCGGCGCGGGAGTCGTCGCTGCTGGTCACGCTGGAAGACCACTTCCTGACCGGCGGCCTCTTCTCCATCGTCAGCGAGGTGTTGACGCGCCACGGCGAGACGGCCGATGTGCTGCCCATCGCTTTGGAGGAACACTGGTTCAAGCCCGCCCTGCTGCCCGACGTGCTGCGGCACGAGGGCTTTACCGGCGAGCAGATCGCCGCGCGCATCCTTGAGCGCCTGCCCATTCGTGTGTCATAGACAAGTAGGATGATCCGGCAAGTTTCAAGAGGCTCACGCAAAGGACGCCAAGGGAGCCAAGGACGCAAAGGAAGAAAGCTTATTCTTCTTTGCGCCTTTGCCCCTTTGCGCCTTTGCGTGAGTTCTTCTAAAACAACAGACCAAATTGACTGAATCGCGGATCGATCCTCTTCAGGAGATACAACATGCCCAACAAGGTTCAACTCGACCAGGAATATCCGGTCATTACCGAGTCCCAGCGGCTGTACGAACGCGCCACTGGCCTTATCCCCGCCTACGCCCAAACGCTGGCCAAAGGGCCGACGCAGTACGTCGATGGCGTGGCCCCCAAGTACCTGCAACGGGCCAGGGGCAGCCACGTCTGGGACGTGGACGGCAACGAATACCTCGACTACAACATGGCCATCGGCCCCATCTCCCTCGGCTACGGCTACCCGGCCGTCGATGAGGCCATCCGCCGCCAGCTAGAGGATGGCATCGCCTTCTCGCTCATCCATCCGCTGGAGGTGGAAGTGGCCGAACTGGTGCGCGAGGTCATCCCCAACGCCGAGTCTGTTCGCTATGCGAAGGCCGGCGCGGAAGTCACCAGCGCCGCCGTCCGCCTCGCCCGCGCCTTCACCGGCCGCGACAAGGTTCTCTGCTGCGGCTATCACGGCTGGCACGACTGGTACATCGGCATCACCGCCCGCAATGCCGGCGTGCCTCAGGCCGTCAAAGACCTCGTCTACACTTTCAACTACAACGACATCGCCTCCGTCCATGCCGCCCTCGACCAGGACACCGCCTGCGTCATCCTGGAACCGATGACCTTCGACTTCCCCAGGGGCGACTTCCTGCATGAACTCAAGGCCGCCTGCGCCGCCAACGGCACGCTGCTCATCTTCGACGAGATGTGGACGGGCTTCCGCTGGGCGCTGGGCGGGGCGCAAGAGTATTTCGGCGTCACCGCTGACCTCGCCTGCTACTCCAAGGCCATCGCCAACGGCATGCCCATCGCCGTGCTGGCCGGCCGCGCCGACGTGATGAGCCTGCTCGACGAGCAAGTCTTCTTCTTCACCACCTTCGGCGGCGAGACGCTGTCGCTGGCGGCGACGGCGGCGACCATCCACGAACTGCGCGACAAAAACGTGCCCGCCGACCTGGCCGCTAAGGGGCAGCGCCTCATGGACGGCTACAACGACATCGCCATGGAACTGGGCCTCCGCGACGTGACCCACTGCAAGGGCCACCCCGCCCGCGGCCTGATCTTCTTCGACGACAAGGGTGGTCAGGGGCTGCTGATGAAGTCGCTGGTGCAGCAAGAGCTGTTGCGCCACGGCATCCTCTGGTCGGGCTTCCACAACATGTGCTACAGCCACAGCGCCGCCGACATCGACCACACCCTGGCGGCCTACGGCCGGGCGCTGGCCGAGCTAAAAGGCGCGCTCGAAGAGGGCGACCTGGCCTCGCGCCTGCGCGGCAAGCCCGTCCAGCCCGTCTTCCGCCGCACGGATAGCTTCAATCTGAAGCCAAGAAATAGGGGCTAGGGATTAGGGGCTAGGGGCTAGGGAAGAGCTTTCTTCCCTAGCCCCTAATCCCTAGCCCCTAACCCCTTCCCCAGGTATGCATAATGTCCAACAACCTCTTCACCCTCGACAACAAGACGGCCGTCGTCACCGGCGCGCTGGGGTTGATCGGCCGCCAGCACTGTGCAGCGCTGGCCGCCCACGGGGCCAACGTCATCGTCGCCGACCTCGACGCCAACGCTTGCGCCGCCTTCGCGGCGACGCTGCCGGCGCCCGCTCTGGGCTGTGCCCTCGACGTGACCGACCCCGACGCCATCGCCGCCCTGCGCGACGCCGCGCTGGCCCGCTTCGGCCATCTGGATGTGCTGGTCAACAACGCCGCCATCAACGACATGTTCGAGTCGCCGGCCATGGCCGCGGAGCAGTCGCGCTTTGAGAACTACCCGCTGGCCATGTGGCGGCAATCGCTGGAGGTCAACGTCACCGGCGTCTTCCTCTGCGCCCAGGTTCTCGGCGCGCCAATGGCCGCCCAGGGCCGCGGCAGCATCATCAACGTCGCCTCGACCTATGGCATCGTCGCCCCCGATCAGTCGCTCTATCGCACGCCCGACGGCCGCCAGCCCTTCTACAAGTCGCCCGCCTACCCGACGACCAAGGGCGCGGTCATCGCCTTCACCCGCTTCCTGGCCGCCTACTGGGGCCAGGCCGGCGTGCGCGTCAACACGCTCTCGCCCGGTGGCGTGGAGAACAACCAGCAGCCCTACTTCATCGACAACTACGCGGCGCGGACAATGCTCGGCCGCATGGCCGCGCCGACCGACTACCAGGGCGCGCTCGTCTTCCTGGCCTCCGACGCCTCGGCCTACATGACCGGGGCGAATCTGGTGGTCGATGGAGGGTGGACGGCGTGGTGAGCAAACGACCGCCGACCACCGACCGCCGACGGCTGCCAAGGCGATTGTTATTGCCCGGCAACAGACCACGAACCATACACAACCCATGACAGAAGAAACGTTGGCTATAGCCAGCCGATCGTCCGCCAGCGAATCTGGCGATCCGGCGGTCGGCGGTCAGCCGTCGGCGGTCGTAGAGCGCGCTCGCCACGTTCGCTTGGTGCTGACCGACAGCGACGGCGTGCTGACCGACAACGGCGTCTACTACTCGGCCGCGGGCGAGGAGATGAAACGCTTCTCCATCCGCGATGGCATGGGCGTGGAACGGTTGCGCGTCTATGCCGGCGTCGAGGTCGGCATCATCACCGGCGAGCGCTCCGGCGCGGTGCAGCGGCGGGCCGAGAAGCTGGGCATCACCGAGCTGCATCTGGGCATCCGTGACAAGGTCGCCGTGCTGGACGAGCTGCTGGCGCGGCGCGGCCTGACGGCCGAACAGGTGGCCTACATCGGCGACGACACCAACGACGTCGCCATCATGCAGCGCGTCGGGCTGGCCGGCTGCCCGGCCGACGCCACGCCTTTTGCCCGCGCCGTGGCCCACTACGTCTGCCCCAGCCGCGGCGGCTATGGCGCGTTTCGCGACTTCGCCGAACTCATCATCGCCGCCAAAGCTGAGGGAGCGTAAGGGAAGACACTCACGCAAAGCCGCAAAGGGGCCAAGGCGCTAAGAAGAAAAGAAAAAGGGTTCTTCCTTTGCGCCTTTGCTTACTTGGCGTCTTTGCGTGAGCTTCTTACTAAACCTGCCTAATCGGCCAAATCCGCGGATAATCCCCTCTGGCTGTGAACGGGAGGAATCACATGAACACGAAGGCAATTGTTGACATCGGCCGCCGCCGCATTGGCGACGGTGAGCCGGTTTATATCATCGCCGAGATCGGCATCAATCATAACGGCTCGCTGGAGCTGGCCCGCAAGCTGATCGACGGGGCCATCTTCGCCGGGGCCGACGCGGTCAAGTTCCAGAAGCGCACGCCGGAGCTGTGCGTGCCCCGCGACCAGTGGCATCTGGAGCGCGACACGCCCTGGGGGCGCATCACCTATCTGGAGTACCGCCACAAGGTCGAATTCACTTATGAGCAGTATCGCACCATCGACCGCTACTGCCGGGCGCGCAACCTGACCTGGTTCGCCTCCTGCTGGGATGAGCAGGCTGTGGACTTCATGGAGCAGTTCGACACGCCCCTCTACAAGGTCGCCTCGGCCACGCTGACCGACCACGCCTTGCTGGATAAGCTGCGCGCCACCGCCCGGCCGATAATGCTTTCCACGGGCATGTCGGAGAGGTGGCAGATCGACGCCGCCGTGGAGCATGTCGGCCAGCACGACCTGATGATCGCCCACGCCACGTCCTCTTACCCCTGCCCGCCGGAGGAACTCAACCTGCGCATGATCTCGACGTTGAAGGCCGCCTACCCCGATGTGCCCATCGGCTACTCCGGCCACGAGGTCGGCCTGGCCCCGACGTGGGCGGCCGTCACCCTGGGGGCCACCTTCGTCGAACGGCACATCACCCTCGACCGGGCCATGTGGGGCAGCGACCAGGCCGCTTCCGTCGAGGTCATGGGCTTCCATAATCTCGTGCGCAACATTCGCGACATCGAGCGCTCCATGGGTGACGGCGTCAAACACGTCTACGCCAGCGAGATCGCCGCGATGAGGAAGCTGCGCCGGGTCAACGCCGCCGAACCGAACCATGCAAATTCGTAAACTCGACACCACGCGCAAGGACGAGCGCAAGCGCTTCGTTGACTTCGCCTTTGACCTCTACCGCGACGCCCCTCTCTGGGTTCCGCCGCTCTACGGTTCAACCCTGAAGATACTGGACGCCAGCAAGCATCCCTACTACGAGCATTCCATCGCCGACTTCTACGTGGCCGAAGACAATGGGCGGGTCGTCGGCCGCGTGGCCACGCTGGAGAACCGCAACTACAACGCCTTCCACAAGAGCAAGACGGCCTTCTTCGGCTACTTCGAGACGGTCGAGGACATCGACGTGGCCCGCGCCCTCTTGCAAACGGCCAAAGAGTGGGCCGCCACCCACGGGCTGGACACCGTTCTGGGCACGCGCGGCGTGGCCGGCATCGACGGCAGCGTCCTGGTCGAGGGCTTCGAGCACCGGCCGGCCATCGGCATCCCCTGGAACTATCCTTACTACGACGCCTTCATCCGCGACTCCGGCTTTGAGAAGGACACCGACTACCTCTCCGGCTACGCCCCCGGCGATATCGCCATTCCGCCGCGTCTGTATGAGATCGCCGCCAAGGTCAGAGAGCGGCGCGGCTTCTGGATCAAGACCTTCAAGTCACGGGGCGAGATTCGCGCCTGGATTCCGCGGGCGCTGGAGATTCACCGCCAGGCGATGAGCACCCTCCACACCTACTACCCGCCCACCGAGGCAGAGACGCGCGAGCTGATCGGCTCCCTGCTGGCCATCGTCGATCCGTCGCTGATCAAGCTGGTCATGAAGAGAGCCGACAACGGCTCCGACGACATCGCCGGCTTCATCATCGCCTATCCCGACGTTTCCGCCGGCATCCAGAAGGCGCGGGGGCGGCTGTTCCCCTTCGGCTGGGCCTACATCCTGCGCGACCGGCAGCAGACGGAGTGGTGCAACGTCAACGGGCTGGGGCTGCTGCCGCAATATCGCGGCCTGGGGGCCAACGCCATGCTCTACACCGAGCTACGCGACACCATCGCCGCCCACGGCTTCAAGCACGTCGATACCGTCCAGGCCAACGAGACGAACTTCAACAGCACGTCGGATCACGAAACGTTGGGCGTGACGTGGTATAAGCGCCACCGGCACTACAAGTATGCGCTATGAAGACGTAGCTCTGCGGCCATAGCGCAGTAAAAGCGCCCGAAAGCCAACAAGCAGAAGGCCAATGCCCAATAGTACCGGCGATCCCAACTGGCACAGATAGCTTGCGGGAAAGGCGCATGAGTTCTGGCGAACGAGCTTCCATAGCTCGCCATCTGCCATGATAGCGTAGGAGATGCTCGGCGGGGGACACCATTCACCCCCCATCGGCATCGTCCGGCAGCTGACAATCGTCTCGTTTATCTCCCGCAGCGACCGTTGCGTTCGGCGGTCACATGATTGGCCCTCGTCCAGGGTCTCGGCGGGTAACTCTGCCTCCCAGCCGGTCTCGTCGTCCAGAAGGCGATAGACCTGCCCGTCGCTGGCCTGCACGTAGAGAGGGGAGTAGTAGAACCCCACCACGTCAACACCAACAATCGCCACCGCCGGAGCGGGCAGCGGCGGCAACTGTGTCGGCTCGCCTTGTTGCGGAAAGAGGGGGTCGCGGAACAAGACCAGGAGCACCAACAGGAAACAGGCCCACGGGCCAAACAAAAGCAATAGCCAACAGCCAGGACTGCGAATAAAGCTGACCAGTCGGTCGGGCGGGTTCTCAACGGAATCGGTCATTGCTTGCCTGGCCTGAAAGGCGGTCGATAGCGGCGCGCGTACTGGCAAAGGCCAACTCCGGCAGCGCGTCGAGGGGGAAGAAGCGGGCGTCGTCGGCGTCGTCGCCGGGCGTCGGCTCGCCGGCCAGGCGGCGGGCGCGGTAGAGGATGAAGATGCTGGCTCCGCCGCGGCCGGGCGGGTTATGGAATACGTCGAGTAGCTCTTCGACGGCCACGGTCAGCCCGACCTCTTCCAGCGCCTCGCGGGCGGCCGTCGCCCGTGGGTCTTCGCCCTGATCGAGGAAGCCGGCCGGCAGGCTCCACTTGCCCCGCTCCGGCGCCACGCCCCGGCGCACCAGCAGCACCCGGTCGCCCTCCACGACCAGCACACCCACGCCGACCTTCGGGTCGGTGAAGTGGACATAGCCGCAGGCGGGGCAGACGCGGCGCGGCCGGTCGTCCACAGGCCGCGTTTCCAGCGGCGCGGCGCAGCGCGGACAGAAGGCAAACCAGGCAGGGGCGCTGTCGGCGTTAATGGGGTTCCTGGCTCAGAGCTTCGTAGAGGGCGCGGTAGGCGGCGCGGAGTTCCTCGCGCAGCGACGGCAGGTCTTTGGCGATGCCGGCCAGCAGCAATTGCGGATTGGGCAGCGGCCCACGCAGCAGCGCCGGGTCGAAGCGCAAGCCAGGCAGCACGAGCGAACTGAACTGACCGTCGTCGTCCAGGCCCAGCGACACAAAGCGGCCGTTGTCCTCCAACCCATAGAAGTCGGCCTGTTCCTTGCCCGGCCGGGGGTCGATCAGCCAGTATTCGCGCACGCCGGCGCGCTCGTACTCGATGAACTTCTCCACGCGATCGACGCGCGCACTACCGGCCGAGACGATCTCGACGACGAGATCGGGGCTGCCCTCCAGCCGCTTCGCTGCGAGTTGCTCCAGCCGGTCGCGGCCAACAAAGAGAATGTCTGGCTCCCGTGATGGCCCGTCTGGCCAGAGCTTGACCTCCAGCGGCGCGACGCGCACGGCGCCCAAGTCCAGCAATCGGGCGAAAGCACTGAGCAAGGCAAAGAGGAAACCGGTAATCTCTTGGTGACGGTCGGTGGGTGGCATGTAAGTGATAATCTCCCCGTCTTTCCATTCGGCCAGCGTGGCGTCGTCCGGCCACGCGAGGTACTCCGCGTAGGTGGCGGACAGCCGTCTGACTTCATCTTGCTGCCTATGCGCAGCGGTCGCTTCCCGTGTCAATTCGGTCATGGGCTTTCCATCCTCGGCATGAGGCCATTATAGCACAGCTACGAGCGCCGGAGGGAAAGGGGGGAACACAACAGCGCGGAACGCCGTCGCCACTACAGCGACCGCGACCGCCGCCGGGCCAACAGCCACAGCACCAGCAGCACCAGGAACAGCACCCCCAGCCCGATCTGCCAGGGCAGGAGCGAGGCCGGCGGCTCGGCCGCTTCTGGCGCCGGCGCGTTGGCCGCTTCCTGGACGGCGAAAGTCGCCATCGTCGGCGCGGCCGTCAGGGTCGGCGCAAGCTCAGCCTCCGCGATAGCTCCGCCGGCGTTGGGCAGCAGCGTCGCCTCCGGCGGGGGC
>JAIBAS010000303.1 GCA_019695075.1 Promineifilum sp.
GATCTGGGGCGGCCGTGGCTGTCGGTGATGACCACGCCGACGGTCGCGCCCGTGGCCGCCCGCAGCGCCTCGCGGAGGGCGGCGGCCGAGGCGTCGGGATCAAGCGGCAACAGCAGCACTGCCTCTTCTTCGCCGCTCTCGGTCTGCACGTTGGAGCGGTCGATGCCGGCGTTGGCGCTGGTGAAGCCCAGACGGTGGCGGACGATGAGCACACCGGGGGCGACGCGCGACACGGCCGTACTCTCGCGCAGGATCAGCTCTACCAGCCGCGCGTCCTTGCCAACAGCGGCGGCCAGCGCCTCGGCCCGCGCGGACGGCGTCACGTCGGCCAACCGCACCTGTCGCCCCTCCGCCTTGGAGATGATCTTCTGGGCAATGGCGATCACGTCACCGTCGCGCAGCGCCAGGCCGGCGCGGCCGAGCGCCTGTAGCAGCAGCGTGGCCACGTCGTCGCCCGAACGCACGTCGGGAATGCCGGGGAGGGCGGTGAGGAAGAGATTAGTGGTCAGTGGTCGGTGGGTCAGTATCCAGTATCCAGTATCCAGTTGGTCAGTAGTTGGTAGGTCAGATCAATTTGTGTGCTGACCACTGGATACTGTCCACTGGATACTGTCCTCTACTCTTCCGGCAAGCCGGTGATGCGAATGCCCGCGCCGCTGATCTTGTGGCGGACGTTGATGCCCAGCAGCACGGCCGTCAGCCCCTCGGCGACGACGGCATTGGCCAGCGGGCCGGCGTTGATGCCGCGCATGCCCGCGTCGCGGCACAGCCCGGCGACGATTTCCTTGTCGGCCGCCCGCTCGCCGCAGATGAGCACGTCACAATCGAGGGGGTGCTCCAGGTCGCGCAGGTGGGTAGCGGAGATGTTCTGGAAGGCAGCGACGACGGTCACGTTGCGGCCGACCTGCATCTGCGCCTCCTCGGCCGCCGACAGGCCGCTGGGCAGCCGCATCACGCGGGCCTTAGGCTGGCCCAGCGGGGCGACGACCGTCACCAACATTTTGCCTTGCAGCACGGCGCGCACATCGGTCAGCGTCGCCTGTTGCGCCTCGTAAGGCACGGACAGGACGACTATTTCGGCGTCAGCGGCAGCGGTGACGTTGTCGCAGCCGCGGATGGCCGCCTCCGGCAACGCCGCCTGTAGCTCCTCGGCCGCCCGCTGCCCCTTGGCCTCGGTGCGCGAGCCGATGATGACCTCATGTCCGGCGGCCGCCCAGCGGAAGCCCAATCCGGAGCCTTCCTTGCCGGTACCGCCCAGAATCGCGATCTTCATGGTTTGTTCCCCTTTACCCTTTGCCTCAGCTGCTCAGTTCCTCAAACCGCCGCCACACTTTGACGGCCAACTCCCGGCTGCGGGCGGCGATGGCCGCCTCGTCCAGCGTCAGCAGTTGCCGGTCGCGCATCAACACCCGGCCGCCGACGATGGTCGTCGTCACCATGCTGCTCTCGAAGCCGAAGATGAGATGCCAGGGCAGGTTGCCGGCGGTCAGGGGCGTGATGGCGTGGTAGTCAACGAAGATGATATCGGCCGCCGCGCCAACCGCCAACCGGCCGAGGGGCAAGTCCGGCCAGAAGACGCCGGCCAGGGCGGCGTTGTTGTCGATGGCCATGTGGGCCACGTCCGCGCCGTTCATGCGCCGTGGGTCGCGGTGGGCCTGCTTGTGCATGAAGTAGGCCGCCTTCCACTCCTGCCACATAGCGTTGCCCATGCCGTCGTTGCCCAGGCAGACCGGCACGCCCAGCCGTAGCAGGCTCTCCACCGGGGCCGCGCCGACGGCGTTGTTCATGTTGCTGCGCGGCTGGTGGGTGACCCATGTACCCGTCTCGCGCAGCAGTTCCATTTCGCGCGCGTCGATGTGGACGCAATGGGCAACGATGCTGCGCGGGCCGAGGATGCCCAGTGCCGCCAGCCGGTCGACAACGCGCCGGCCATGCTGCTCGCGCGAATCGTACTCATCGGCCTCGTGCTCGGCCACGTGGATGTGGAAGCCGGTGTTCAACCCCTCGGCCGCGGCCACGCAGCGCTCCAGCGTCCGGTCGCTCAGCGACAGCGAGGCGTGCAGGCCGAACGTCGCCCGCAGCAGGTCGCCGGGGCGCTCGCCCAGGGCGTGGAGGAAGCGCACGTTCTCGCCGATACCCGCCTGCGCCCCGGCCGCGCCGTTGCGGTCGGTGACCTCGTAGCACAGGACGGCGCGCACGCCGGCCGTCTCCACCGCGTCGGCGATCTGGTCCAGCGAGCTGTCGATGGCGTTGGGGCTGGCGTGGTGGTCGATGAGTGTCGTCGTGCCGTGCTTGATGGCATCGACCAGGCTGACCAGAGCGCTATAGGTGACGTCCACATCGAGCAGCGCCCGGTCGAGCCGCCACCACAGCCGCTCCAGGATGTCGGGGAAGTCTCTGGGCGCGGGGCCGGGAATGGCCATGCCGCGGGCAAACGCGCCGTAGAAGTGCGTGTGGGCGCAGATGTTGCCGGGCATCACCAGTTGGCCGCGGGCGTCGAGGCGCTCGGCGTCGGGGTAGCGCGCCGCCAGGTCGGCCGACGGGCCGATGGCGTGGATGCGACCGTCGCGCACCAGCAGGGCGCTATTGTCCAGGATTTCGTTCGGGTCAGTCCAGGTGACCAGGCGGCCGTTGTTGATGAGCAGGTCGGTCATGGCACAATTCTAGCCGCCGCTGGCTGGTGGGCAAGCCGAGTGCGACAGCCGGCCGCGTTTTCTGAGAGGAAGATGCATAGCCACGGCGATTCCACTATAATGCGGCCCATATTAATGTCTTTCTGACATGTTTGGGTAAGAATCGCCGCTATAGCCGCGTCTACGGCCTAAGGCAACGAATTGAGAGTTACTCTGAAGGAGATAAAACGATAATGGCCAAGCCACTCGATGTTACCGACGCCGACTTCCAGAAGGAAGTTCTGGAGTCCGATGTGCCCGTTCTGGTTGATTTCTGGGCGGACTGGTGTCACCCCTGCCGCATTGTCGCCCCGTTCGTCAAGGAAATTGCCACGGAGCAGGAAGGCGTCCTGAAGGTCGCCAAGGTTGACGTGGATGAGAATCCGGCCGTGCCCGGGCGCTATGGCATCGTCGGCATCCCGACCCTGATGCTGTTCAAGGGTGGCAAGGTCGTCGAGCGCATCGTTGGCGCGCAGCCGAAGGAAAGCATCCTGGCCAAGGTCATGCCCCATCTGGAGAAGGCCGCGGCCTAGGTCAGACCAAAGTGAAGGGGCGTCGCCATCGCGTGACGCCCCTTTTTTTGTTAGTGAGGGCTGCTGTGAATATTGCGCTCATGATCGAGGGCCAGGACGGCCTGACCTGGCCGCGTTGGCAACGCCTGGCCGCCGCGGCCGAAGACCTCGGCTTTGCCGGCCTCTACCGCTCCGACCACTTCACCAACGCCAACCCACCCGACAAGGACTCGCTGGAGTTGTGGGTCTCGCTGACGTGGCTGGCCGGCCACACCCAGCGCCTCGAATTCGGCCCGCTCGTCTCGCCCGTCTCTTTCCGCCACCCCACGCTGACCGCGCGCATGGCCGCGGCCGTCGATGACCTGTCCGGTGGGCGGCTAACGCTGGGTCTGGGCGCGGGCTGGCAGGCGCGCGAGCACGAACACTTCGGCTGGCAGCTGCTCGACGTGCCGGCGCGCTTCGCCCGCTTCGAGGAGGGGCTGGAAGTCATCACCCGGCTGCTGAACAGCGACACGCCGGTGGACTTCGACGGCGCGTACTACCGCCTGCGCGAGGCCAGCCTGTTGCCGCGGCCGGCGCGCCCCGGCGGCCCGCCTGTCCTCATCGGCGGCAATGGGCCGAGGCGGACGCTGCCGCTGGTGGCCCGTTACGCCGGCGAGTGGAACGGTGTCTTCCTGGCCCCGGCCGACTTCGCCGAGCGCAACCGGCAACTGGACACGCTGCTGCGGGCCGCGGATCGCGACCCGGCGTCGGTGCGTCGTTCGTTGATGGTCGGCTGCGTCTTCGGCCGCGAC
>JAIBAS010000485.1 GCA_019695075.1 Promineifilum sp.
GGCGTCCGCGCCGCCAGGCGTAGAGCCGGGCCAGCAGGCCATTGTAGACGCGATCGGCCGCGCCCACCGTCCGCCGTACCTCGCCGCCGAAGCCGCGCTTGAAGCGATAGACCGGCCACAGGCCATCCTGCCGCTCGGTGAAGCCGGCCTCCAGCGTCGCCTCGTCGGCATCGGGCACGCCCCAGAGGTCATACGACCGGCAGCCGCGCGCCCTGGCCCAACGCATAGCCGCCCACTGGGCCGCGTAGGCCGGCATCCGCGCCCGCTCCTCCTCGCTCGACGCGCCATAGAGGTAGGCCGCCGACTGGCCCCAGGTGAAGACCATCACCCCGGCCAGCGGGCGGCCCTCATACTCGGCCAGCAGCAGGGCGGCGTTGTCCGGGGCGAATAGCTCCAGTGCCGCGGCGTAGTACTGCGGCTGGTGGATGGCGAACTGGTCGCGCGCGCCCGTGGCCGTCATCAGACGATTGAACGCCGGCAAATCGGCCGCCGTGCCCAGGCGCGTCGTCACTCCCTTCTTCTCGGCCAGGCGGATGTTGTAGCGCGTCTTCTGCTTCATGGCCGCCAGGATGTCGTCCTCCGACGGCCGCAGGTCAACCACGACCGTGCGCGGCGGCTGGATAGTGTCGGCCGAGGGCGCGCCGCCGTGCCGCCGGTAGAGCGCCGCCCACTGGTCGGGCGGGCATTCGTCCTCCCACAGGCGCGGCTCGAACTTGAGCAGGCCCGCGCCGCGGCGGTAGGCGGCCTGGTCGATCTGGTTAAACAGCACCGCCAGTTGCTCCTCGTCGTCCCAGTCGGCCAGCGGGCCGTGGGGGATGTAAGCCATCTTGACGACGCCAAAGGCCAGGGAGCGAAAGAGCACCTGCGCCCCGGCCACCAGGCGGCCATCGCGCCGCAGCCAGACGCGCTGCGACGTCCAGCCGAAGCGGTTCTTCAGCCGCGCCCAGTTCGTCGTCTGCAACAGGCTGCCGTGGGGGTGGGCGGCCACAAAGGCGTCCCACTCCGCGTCGGCTTCGGTATAGGGCTGCTCGCCCAGTTCCAACATTCTGGCGACCATTGTGCCGGGATTATACCCGCGTTCGCCATCCGGGGTCGATGTGTTACAATGACCGGCAGTCAGCGGGAGGCGCGATGAGCCAGGCACAAGTTCTATACGACCTACAGCAAATCGACACCGAGATTCGGACGAAAAAACAGCGGCTGGGCGAGGTGCTGCGCTTGCAGAAGGAGCCGCCGGCGCTGCTGGCCGCCCGCGAAAAGGCCGCCGCGGCCGAGGCCGACCTGGGCCGCTGGCGCGCCCGCCACAAAGACCTGACCCTGGAGATCGCCACGGTGGCGGACAAGGCCAAGCGCTCGGAAGAACGCCTCTACTCCGGCGTGGTCAAGAACCCCAAGGAACTCAACGACTTGCAGCACGAGGTCGAAGCGCTGGGCCGCCGCCGGGCGACGCTGGAGGACGAGGCGCTGCAAGTGATGATGACCGTCGACGAGCGCCAGACCATCAGCGGCGCGGCGGCGACGGAGCGCGACCACCTGGCTGAGGAATTCGCCGCCTCGGTCGTCCACTTGCAGGCCGAACAACAGACGCTGGCGCTCCAACTCAACCGCCTGCTCGACAAGCGCAAGAAGCAGGTGCCGCTGGCCCAGCCGGCGCTGCTGAAGGTCTACGACCAACTCATCCAGGAGAAGCGCGGGCTGGCCGTGGCCGGGCTGCGGGCCAACAAGTGCCAGGGCTGCCAGGTCACGCTGTCAGCCAGCACCATCCGCGCCGCCGGGCAGGGGCAACTGGTGCGCTGCGATAGCTGTGACCGCATCCTCTGCCCGCTCTAACCCGACCGAGGGCCGTTACGGCCTTCCCCCACAACCGGCGCACCCCTGACCACTTCCGCGGGCCGGTGCGCCCTTTCGCCAGACAGGCTGTAAGAGTAGTAGATTAGCCTACGCTAACCTTCAACCTCTCCGAACTCAGGAGCATATACGATGAGAATCTTGGTCACCGGCGGCGCCGGTTACATCGGCAGCCATACCGTGCTGGAGCTACTACAGGCCGGGCACGACGTCGTCGTTCTCGACAACCTGATCAACAGCCACGAGGAGTCGCTGCGGCGCGTGGCCCAACTGGCCGGCCGCGCGCCCGCCTTCCACTGCGTCGATCTGCTCGACCGGGCCGCCGTGGACGCCGTCTTCGCCGCCGCGCCGGTTGACGCCGTCATCCACTTCGCCGCGCTCAAAGCCGTCGGCGAGTCGGTCGCCCAACCGTTGCGCTACTTCCACAACAACATCACCGGCACGCTGCACCTGTTGCAGGCGATGGAAGCCCACGACGTGCGCTGCCTCGTCTTCAGTTCCTCGGCCACGGTCTACGGCGACCCGCAGCAAATGCCCATCACCGAGGACGCGCCGCTGTCGGCGGTCAATCCCTACGGCCGCACCAAGCTGATCATTGAGGACATGCTGCGCGACCTCTACCGCGCCGACCCGCGTTGGGACATCGCCCTGCTGCGCTATTTCAACCCCGTCGGCGCGCACCCCAGCGGGCAGATCGGCGAAGACCCCAACGGCATCCCCAACAACCTCGTGCCCTACATCGCTCAGGTGGCCGTCGGCCGCCTGCCCTATCTGCGCGTCTTCGGCGACGGCTACCCCACGCCCGACGGCACGGGCGTGCGCGACTACATCCATGTCGTCGATCTGGCCCAGGGGCATCTTCGCGCCCTGACCAAGCTGGGCGAGCGTCCCGGCCTGGTCACCTACAACCTGGGTACGGGTCGCGGCTACAGCGTGCTGGAGGTCGTGGCCGCGTTCGAGCGCGCTTGCGGCCGGCCCATTCCGGTGCAGATTCACCCGCCGCGCCCCGGCGACGCGGCCATCTGCTACGCCGACCCCTCGCGGGCGGCGCGCGAACTGGCCTGGGTGGCCGAGAACGATCTGGACGATATGATGGCTGATAGCTGGCGGTGGCAGGCGGGGAACCCGAATGGGTATGGAGAGTAAGCAGTAGGTCAGTAAGCAGTAAGCAGTAGGTCAGTTTGAGTCGAAGGTGATGTATTTGAGGCGACCTGCGTTCACGATCCACCCGATAGCGCCGAGGATGCCCACCATAGAGACACAAGCCATGTTAAGCGGCGCGCGGTAGTAGCTGGACACAGCCAGATAGAAAGCCAAGCTGCTGATAGTGGGCAAGCTGGCCGTCGCCGCTAAGTAGTGCCACTTCTTACCAGGCAACCGTACAGGTTCCTGTGCGTGGATATGTTTGATCATTCGGCCGGCAACCAGCGACTCAACATACAAGTAGACCAGCCCGCAAATGACACCGATTGCGAACAACAAGGTTGGCACGACTGCTCCTCAGGGCTTACCAAGAACCCGAGTATTGACCCACTGACCTACTGACTCACTGAATACTGGATACTGGAATACTGGATACTGATCACTGCTTACGCCACACCTGCACCACCTCCGCCATAATCGCCAGCGCGATCTCTTCGGGCGTTTGCGCGCCGAGGTCGAGGCCGACGGGGGCGTGGATGCGGGCCAGTTGGGCCTCGCTCAAACCGGCCGCGGCCAGCCGTTCGCGCCGGGCGGCGTGGGTCTTGCGGCTGCCCAGCGCGCCGACGTAGAAGGCGTCGCCGGCCAGCGCCGCCCGCAGGGCCGGGTCGTCGATCTTGGGGTCGTGGCTGAGGGTCACGACGGCCGCGCTCGCCCCCGGCCGCAGGTCGGCCAGGGCTTTATCGGGCCAGCGGTGGTCGATGTGGTCGACGTCGGGGAAGCGCTCGGCGTTGCCAAAGGCGCGGCGCGGATCGATGACCACGACGCGATAGCCCACCACCGCCGCCAGCCGCGCCAGGGCCACGGCGATGTGCGCCCCGCCAACGAGAAACAGCGCCGGCGCGGGGTGGATGGGATCGACGAATAGCTCGACGCCCCCGGCCAGGGCCAGGAGTTGCGGCTCCGGGGGCAC
>JAIBAS010000005.1 GCA_019695075.1 Promineifilum sp.
CCGCACCCGCCTCGGCCGGCGGCTGGTCGAGCGGCTCATCCTGGCTGGGGCGATGGACGGCTGGGGGACGCCAAGGCGCGAGTTGCTGTGGGAGTTGGGGTTGCTCAGCTACGAGGAGAACGCGCTGGACATGACCTGGGGGCGGGACGAGGTTGACCTGCCGCCGCTGTCCGCGGCCGAGGCTATGCTGGCAGAGCAGTCGGTGATGGGCCTCTCTCCCGGCGACCACGTGATGACCTTCTACCGCGCCCGGCTGCGTGAGCGGGGCGTTCTCGGCAGCCGAGAACTGGCCGCCTGTTCAAGCGGCCGACATATCCATGCCGCCGGCCTGCTCGTTGTCCATCAGTCGCCGCCGACGGCGAAAGGGTTCCACTTCCTGACGTTGGAAGACGAGGATGGGATGATTAACGTCATCGTGCGCCCGGCCGTGTATGAGCGATTTTGGCGCGTCATCCGAGGAGCGCAGTTGCTTCTTGTAGAAGGCGACGCGCAGCGCGAAGGGATGATCAGTAATTTGTTGGCAGATAAGATTGCACTGTTGGAGTAGAAGGATGTTAGCATTCTACTTCTGATGTTCACCTATGATGGCGGCGGTGCGCACACCTGATCGACTTTATTTGACTATAGATGCGTCGTCCTCTTCTCCCCCGAAGCTGCCCCTTTCCATCGCTTGACCCAACAATGACCTCGCGCCAGAATAGGCCATCCGGTTCGACTCTTATCCGGCCTGGCGTCCCTGTTCAGGTGGCCGGTCACTTGCCCATAAGGAGGCGCTGGTGGACATCTTTCGCGTTCACAATCGTATCGTCGGTGACTACAGCACCTATGTCGATAGCTTTCTCAGCATTGGCGACGGCCGCATCCGCGACTACGTCCATCGCGAACTGATCGCCGGGCGCAAACTTTGGCCCGACGCCCTGCTCCAGCTCAACCCAGCATATGAGAGGACCAAGACCGTAAAGAATCTCGCGGATGACGGCCTACTCCATCCCGTCTGCGCCGATATCTTTGCCGGCAGCGAGCCTGACTATCCGTCATTCCACCTCTACCGACACCAGACAGAAGCCATCGCCCGGGCGCAGAGCCGGAAGCCATACGTGGTTACCAGCGGCACCGGCTCCGGAAAGACCTTCACCTACTTCCTGCCCATATTCGACGCGGTGCTGCGGAGCCAGGCCACCGCCCCGCAAGTGAAGGCCATCGTCGTCTACCCCATGAACGCTCTGGTCAACTCGCAGGAGACAGCCCTGCGGCAGCTGGCCGATCGCTACCGGCGTCGCTTCGGCCGCGAGATGCCCGTCCGTTTCGCGAGTTACACAGGGCAGGCCAACGACGAGCAACGCCGAAGCATACACGATCAGCCACCCCACATCCTGCTGACCAATTACGTGATGCTGGAGTACATGCTGCTGCGAAGCTCCGACCGGCGGCTTGTGGAGAACAGCGCGCTCGAGTTCCTGGTCCTCGACGAACTACACACCTACCGCGGCCGCCAGGGGGCCGACATCGCTCTGCTCGTGCGCCGTCTGAAGGAACGCGCCGGCCGGCCGGACCTGCTGACCATCGGTACCAGCGCCACGATGGCAACCGGCAACGACGCCCAGGACCGACGGGGCGCTGTGGCGCGCTTTGCCGGCCGGCTGTTCGGCACCGAGGTAGTGCCGGAGAACGTCATCGAGGAGACACTGCGGCGCGTCATCCCTTCCCACCCTGCTCCGTCGCCGGATGAACTGCGTGTGGCGGTGGACAGACTTCCCAGCGTCGCTCCATCGAACGGGTACGACCCGCAGGCGTGGGCAGCCTTCTCCGGTCACCCGCTGAGCGCCTGGATAGAGAATACATTCGGACTCCAGGGGCCGGAGAGTGATCTGCGGCGGCAACTGCCTATCGCCCTGCTCGAAGGCGCGCGCCGGCTGGCCGCCGATTCCGGCCGGCCCGACGACGCAGCCTGGATCGAGCGCTGCCGCGAGCAGTTGCAGCAGATGCTGCTGCTCGGCACCCAGGTCAAAACGCCGGACGGCGGCACCGCGTTCGCCTTCAAGCTGCACCAGTTCATCAGCCAGGGTGGGTCGCTCTATGCCACCTTGCAGCACCCGGAGCAGCGCTACCTGACCCTGACCGGGCAGTATGTTGCCCCCGGGCCGGGGAATCGTCTTCTCTTTCCCATTGTCTTCTGCCGCCAATGCGGCCAGGAGTACTACAAAGTCCGCCTGGAAAAAGACAACACCCGTGTCGTCCCCGAACCGGCCAACTTCCGCACGGCGCTGGACGACGAGACGGCCGACATGCGCTCCGGCTATCTGGTTGTCGATGCCGACGGCCGCTTCGACCCCGACCCACTGCCCGACGACTGGACCAGCAACGGCAAGCTGAAGAGAACCTACAAAGATCATGTCCCCAGGCAGTATCATGCCGCCGGCGACGGGCGCCTGGCTGCGCAGCCGGACAGTGGAACAATCCCCGTCTGGTTCCAGCCGGCCAAGCTACGCCTCTGCCTCAATTGCGGCGAGAGCTACGACAGCCACACCAACGAGGGAGCCAAGCTGGCCCGCCTGTCCAGTGCGGCGCGTAGCACGGCCACGACGCTGCTCAGCCTATCCACGGTTGCGGCGATGCGCACCGAACCCGACCTGGCCGAGGAGGCGCGCAAGCTCCTCAGTTTCACCGATAACCGCCAGGACGCCTCGCTGCAGGCCGGTCACTTCAATGACTTCGTACAGGCGATGCAGATTCGCGCCGCCCTCTACCAGGCGTTGCGAGTTGCGGGGGAGCTGTCGGAAGAGCAGGTCGCCCGCGCCGTGCTGGACGGGATGAGGCTGGAACTGGATAGCTACGCCCGCCAGGAGGGACTGGACCCCACCAGCCCCCAGGCCCGCCGGTCGGAAGAGGTTTTGCTGGAGATCATCACCTACCGCCTGCTGGACGATTTCCGGCGGCGCGGGATGATTATCCAACCCAACCTCGAGGAAAGCGGCCTGCTCCGCGTCGGCTACTTCGGCCTGGAGGACCTGGCAAAGCGCGACGACAAATGGGCCAGCGTGCCCTATATGCGCGACCTGGACCGTGATGCCCGGCTGTTGGTGCTGACGACCCTGCTGGACGAAATGCGCCGCCGGATGGCCATTGACGTGGGCATGCTGCGCACGAAAAAGGAGCGCGACGCGCTCAAGCAGCGCGCCGCGAACCAGCTGGCGCGCCAGTGGGCATTTGCGGAGGACGAGCAGCCGCGCTACCCCAGCCTGCTGGTTCGCCCGGACGCGCTCTCAGCCGGAGGGAACATCAGCTTTTCCAACCGCAGCACCCTCGGCCGCTGGCTGCGCGAATGGCCGGGCCTTGATAAGGACCGCCGGCCCTCGGCCGACGCGGCCGACGAGGTCGCCAACGCCATCATCGATAAACTGCTCAGTCACGGTATCGTTGACCCGGCCCGGGCCGAGATCGGCGACGTGGAAGGCGTGCGCATTGCGCCGGGCATCCTGCTGTGGCGGCTGGGCGACGGCCAGGTGGCACGCTCGCCGCTGCGTCGCCGACGGATCAGCGGCGGCCGCTACCAGGAGATCGCGCCGACGCCGAACGCCTTCTACCGCGGCTTCTACACCCGCGAAGCGACACGACACGTGTTGCAGAACGTCCAGGGCGCCGAGCACACGGCGCAGATCGGCGCGGAACCACGCCGCCAGCGCGAGGAGAAGTTCCGCGCGGGCAAGCTGGCCGTCCTCTTCTGCTCACCGACGATGGAGCTGGGCGTCGATATCGCCGACCTGAATGCCGTGCACCTGCGCAACGTGCCGCCGACGCCGGCCAACTACGCCCAGCGCAGCGGCCGCGCCGGCCGCGCCGGGCAGCCCGCGCTGGTGATCGCTTCCTGCGCCGACGGCAATAACCTTGACCAGTACTACTTCGCCCACCGCGAGAAGATGGTTGCCGGCGTCGTCGCCCCGCCGCGCATCGAACTGGCC
>JAIBAS010000042.1 GCA_019695075.1 Promineifilum sp.
GCCAGAGCTTGGCACGCTCGTCGCCTGAAGCCGTCCGAGCCTTCACTTTCAGCTTCTTGGTCCCAACCATCACTTCGGCTTCCGGGTTGGACAGAAGGTTCTTGTACCAGCCCGGATGGTCCGGTGCGCCGCCCTTGGATGCGACGATCACGTAGCTGTTGCCGTAGTCACCGTAATACAGCGGGAACATGAACTTCTCGCCCGACTTGCGGCCTGTGGTGGTAAGCATCAGCGACGGCACGCCCATCGCTGAGTGCGCCGCCTGGCTGGCCGGGCGGCCGGGCGTGGCCGCCGTCGGCGTCAACTGCACGCCGCCGCGCCTCATCCCCGACCTCATTCGCGCCATCAGCGCCGTCACCGACACGCCGATCATCGTCTACCCGAACTCTGGCGAGACCTACGATCCGGTCGGGCATTGCTGGCGCGGCGAATCCGCCCCGGCCGAGTTCGGCACATTCAGCCGCGAATGGCGCAAGCTGGGCGCGGCCCTCATCGGCGGCTGCTGCCGCACCACGCCGGCCCACATCCGCCAGATCAGCGACCGTTTTCGGAAGGCTACCATATGGCCGATCGACTGAACCGCAAAGAGTATCAGCAGACGCTGCCGGGCAAGCGCATCTCCGCCGGCTGCCTGCTGTTCGACGAGGCCGGCCGGCTGCTCATCGTCAAGCCGATCTATAAGGAGGGCTGGGAGATTCCCGGCGGCACGGTGATGGCCAACGAGTCGCCGCTGGCGGGCTGCGTTCGCGAGGTGGCCGAGGAACTGGGCCTGACGCGGCGGCCGCTACGGCTGCTCGTCGTCGATTTCGCCGATGAGACCAAGGATCGCACCGAGAGCCTGAGCTTTATCTTCGACGGCGGTGTGTTGCCGGCGGTCGAGATCGCCAGTATTCGCCTGCCACCGAAGGAACTCAGCGAGTACCGCGTTCTGTCGCCGGAGCAGGCCATGGCGTTGCTCAACCGCCGTCTGGCGCGGCGGGTGCGGCGCGCTCTGGGGGCGCGCGTCAGCGGCACGGTGCTCTATCTCGAAGAGGAGAAGTCGCCCTGGGCGAGCGAATGAGGCCAACGCGATGATCTGGGGCGAGTTGGCCGCGCTGGGCACGGCCGTCTGCTGGTCGTTCACAGCCATCTTCTTCAGCTACGCCGGCCGGCGCGCCGGCGCGGACGTGGTCAACCGCAGCCGGTTGCTGTTCGCCTGCCTCTATCTACTCGTCGCCCACCGCCTGCTGGAGGGCGCGTTTTTCCCCACAGGCGTGGAGCCATTCCGCTGGAGCTGGCTGGCCGTATCGAGCCTGCTGGGCCTGGTGCTGGGCGACGCCTTCCTGTTTCGCGCCTACGTGCTCATCGGGCCGCGGCTGGCGATGCTGCTGATGTCAACTGTGCCTATCTTCAGCGCTGTTTTCGGCCGGCTGCTCTTCAACGAGGCCATCACCAGTGTAGAAGCCGCCGGCATTCTACTGGCCATCGCCGGGATCGCCTGGGTCGTCACCGAGGGGCGGCCCGAAGGACAAGGGAGCGACACACACGCCGACCGGCAGCAGTACCGGCGCGGTCTGCTCTTCGCCCTGTTGGGCGCGCTGGGGCAGGTGACGAACCTGGTGGCGGCCCGCTACGCGCTGGTCGACGACTTCCCGGCTCTCTCGGCCACGCTCATCCGCATTGTCATCGCCCTGGTCGTGCTCTGGGGCGCGGCGGCGGCGCGCGGGCAGGTTAGGCCGACGCTGCGCCAGTGGGGCGACCGCCGCGTCCTGCGGGCTATCCTGCTCGGCGCGTTCGTGGGGCCGTTCCTGGGCATCTGGCTATCGCTGGTGGCCGTGCAGAACGCTCGCCTGGGCATCGCCTCCACGCTGATGGCCTTACCGCCGGTGTTGCTCATCCCGCTGGAGTTCGCCGCCTTCCGGCAGCGGGTCAGCCGGCGGGCGATTGCCGGCACGGTCGTGGCCCTGGCAGGCGTGGCGCTGCTCTTCTGGCGCTAGGGAGCCGTCGCGAGGATCGTCTGAATCAGACCGCGGGCGTGATTGGAGGTATGGTCGAGGTGAAAGCCGGCGGCGGCGACGGTGGCGGCCGTCTCGCGGTTGAGGTGGCACTCGCCTTGTAGCGCAAACCACACGGGGTGGAGCCAATCGGTCAGGCGGCGCGTCCACGGCGTCTGCCCGCGCACGTGTTCCAACATGAGCAGCCGCCCGCCCGGCCGCAGAACCCGCCGCAACTCGGTCAGCCCTGCCTCCGGCTGGCTCAAGCTACAGAAGACGAGCGTCGCCACAACCGTATCGAACGCGCCGTCGGCGAAGGGCAGCCAGTGGGCGTCGGCCGCGGCCACGGCGATCGCCGTGTGGCGCGCCTTGCGTTGGGCGGCGACAAGCCGTTCCGGCCGCAGGTCTACGGCGATCACCTGCGTCCCCGGCGCGTAATACGGCAGATTCGCGCCCGTGCCCGTGCCGATCTCCAGCACCAGGCCCTGGGCTTGCTCAACGAGCCGCTGGCGCAACTCGCCCAGGCGGGCGTGCTCCAACAGCCACATGCCCTGGTCATAGCGGCGCGCGTCGACCGAGTCCATTTTGCTCATACGCGCCATTATGCCCGCCGGGGCAGGGTGGGGCAACCTGTGGCGCGATTCTCCGAATCGCCCGCAGACAGGACAACCTGTGGCGCGATTCTCCCGAATCGCACAGGGGAGCATGGGCGCGGCACGCGATTCGGAGAATCGCGCCACAGTAGAGGTCTGAAAAGTGGAAGGGCGCGACGCGCATGGGCACGCCGCGCCCGCAGATCACTGAATGCCGAGCCGCGCCGCCGCCTGCTGGCACAACCCCGCGCCGCCGGCGGCGAGCCACTGGTTGAGCGTCTCGCTGCTGGCCGACCCGGCGACGGCATCCTGATAGATGCCCGTGCTCCAGGTGTAGTAGCGCTGCGTCTCGTTGGGCCAGGCCGCCCAGCCCTTGGCCGCCGTGCCGTGGCCGCCGTTGTAGCCGGCGAAGGTCAGGCCGGTGTCGCCGCCGGTCAACTCCATGCCCTGGGCCAGGTAGGCCATGCCGCGGCGGGCGTTGGTGTTGGGGTCTTGCATGTTCTCGCCGGCGCTGAAGTGGAAGGGCATGACCTGGAAAAGGCCTTGCGCGCCGGAGCCGGAGACCGCGTTGGGGTCGCCGCACGATTCGATCTGCATGACCGTGGCGGCCATGTTGGGGTCGATGCCGAACTCGGCCGCCCAGGCGACGATCTGCGGCGCCCAGTGCTGCACCTCGCGCGTGAAAAGCGGGGCGATGCCGCCGCCCGACGCGCCCGTGCCCGTGTCCACCGGCACGACTTGCTCCTCGGTCTGTTCGGCCGGCGCGGCGGACGTCGTGTCCGCCGCCGCGCTGCTCAGCCCGCCCATGCGAATGGCCCACATGGCGAAGAGCGCCACAAAGACCAGTGACGCGCCCAGCACCAGCACCATGCGCTGTTGCACGGCGGCCATGGGGTCAGCGGCGACCTGTGACCGCGGCCACGGGAGGTAGGAGTCGTCGTCCGGCTGCGTCAAGGGCGAATCCACGTAATAGATAGGTGTCTCTTGATACGCCGTCATAGTTTACCGTCGTTTCGGAAAGCTACCTAGCCGTACAAGCGTATGGCATACAAGTGTCTGGCGACGCGCCTAGTTGCCGTTCCGGCCCTGGGCGTGCATATTGCCGGGCGTGCGCTGGAGACCGTTGCCGGGCATGGGCGGGCGCTTCTGGATGTGGGACGTCGGCCGCGCGGGGCCGTTGCCGTTGGTCTTGGGGGCCGGCGGCGGGCCGACGATGGGATCATCGACCGGTTCGTAGGTCACCGCCGGGGCGGCCGGCTGCGCCGGGCGGGCCGGGGCAGCTGTGCGCGGCTTGGGCATGGGCGTCGCGGTCGTGGCCATCTGTGACTCCGGGCGGGCGGCGCGGGCGGGCTGCGGCGCGGGCTGTGGCGCGGAGCGACGGGCG
>JAIBAS010000620.1 GCA_019695075.1 Promineifilum sp.
GCGACTGGCTGGCCGTCCGTGGCGACGCACCCGGCCCTCTCTTTCACGTCATCGGCAACCGCAACCGCGGTGGGCGGATGACGACGCAAGCGGTGTACGCGATGCTGAGGGCGCGGGCGTCGGCCGCGGGTGTGGCGTCTCTCAGTCCGCATGACCTAAGACGAACGTTCGTGGGCGACCTGCTGGATGCTGGGGCCGACATTGCCACGGTGCAGAAGCTGGCCGGCCATGCGTCGCCGGCGACCACGGCGCGCTATGACCGGCGCGGCGAAGCGGTGAAGCGGGCGGCCGTGGACAGGCTGCACGTGCCTTACACGCGGCGGGTGTTGACGGAGTAGGGGAGGGGGTGCGCAATGTGGAACATCTGTTCACACACAAACATTGACAGGCCGATATGGGGGGTGTATGGTATATACAAATCGAATACACGCGCTGTCGTCACCAGCCGACGGCGCGGGGGCAGGAGACAAGACCACATTGACACACCCTGGGGTGTGTTAAGCGTGGTTTTTTTGTTTGGGGGCGCTGCCCTGGGAGGTGCATATGCGGCGTGGCAAAATGAAACGTGATCGCGTGTTTGTGTTGCGGGTCAATGCGACTGACCAACAAATGTTGACCGCGCTGGCCGGTACGATCGGCCGATCGCGTGGAGCGACGGTGCGGCTGCTGGTGCGGGCGGGGGCGGCCGAGTTGGCCGCCGCGGCTGTGGCGCGTCGTGCGATCCAGCAGCAGGGGGTGGGTCATGTCGATTGACACGACGCCGAGCGCGGCATGGTCGCCGCGGCCGGCTGCGACTCCGGCGGCCGTTGAGCCGACACAGACCGGCCCAGCGGCCGAATTCTGGACACTACTGGACGATCTGGCGGCGCGCGGCCGAGCGCTGCGACTGCTGGCCGAGGGTCAGGCAGCGGCGGCTCGGCCTGAGTTGCCGGCGGCGGTGACGACGGCCTCGGCGATGGGGGGTGGGGAATGTTGACCCAGGAACAGCGCCGCCCGGTGGCGGAGACGGCCAGCCGGGCGGTCTGCAATGGAGATGATGCGACAATTATAGCATGGGGGTGGGGTGGCTGGCCAGTGGATGGGGGCGGCCGATGACAGGGGTAGCGGTGGACAGCGTTAATGGTCGGTTGTACGACGATGCGCGCCCGCGGTTCCTGGCGCTGTCCGAGGCGCGGCAGGCCGAGATTCTGGCCGGCATGGCGGCCGATGCGCCGTTGTCGGCCAACGGCCACGGGCCGGGCGCGATCAGCCCTGGCAACGGGTTGTTGCACCCGCAGCCCAGGGCGCTGGCAGACCTACTCAAACAACAATTCGATCCGCTGTCGTATCTGGTAGACGGCATTATCGCGCGCGGCCACCTGGCCATGTTCGGCGGGCGACCCAAATCAGGAAAATCGTTTCTGGGGCTGCAACTGGCCCAGGCCATCGATACCGGTGAGCCATTCCTGGGGCGCAACACCCAACGCGGGCGCGTCCTCTATATCGCTCTGGAGGACGGCGAGCGGCGCGTCCACCAACGTTGCAATTTGTTGCGTTGGCAGCCGCAGGACGCGGCCGTCTTGTTCAACATCGCCCGATTCGACGGCGACGGCGGGCCGGGGCCGGGCGTCGCCCAGATCGCGCAACTGGCCCCCACATATCAATTGGTCATCATCGACACATTGATCGCAACACTCAGCGGCCGAGCCAATGAAAACGATAACACGACGATGGGGGCCATCGTGAATGAGCTGGCCCGCGTGGCCCATGACACCAACACGGCCATCCTGCTCATTCACCATACCAGCAAGGGCGCGGCCGAAAACATCTTCGACCTGTTCCGCGGCGCATCGGCGCTACGCGGCGGCTACGACGTGGGGATGATGTTGGAGCGCAAACAAAATGAGCGCGAGGCGCTGCTGCATCTAGAATCGCGCGATGTTGATTGCGCCTCATTGACCATTCGGCAATCCGACAATGGCGCGGGCTGGGAAACACTCGGCAACGGCGCGGAAATTGTCAAGGTGCGCGCCGGCCGGCGCATCGTGGAGGCCATCAATGAACATGGTGAGGGGTTGACCGCCGAGGAGTTGGCGGGCGCGATCGGTACGACGCGGCAGGCGGTCCAGAAACAATTGACCGCGGCCGAGGACAACAGGCTGGTACGACGTGAGAAGGGCCGGCGCACTGGGTCAGCGAAGGCGGCCGATTTATGGTATCTGTCCAATTAGGGGGGTATCAAAATATAGTTGCTTTTGTTGCTTTTGTTGCTTTTGGAATGTAGAGCGCTGGCCAATAGCAACGAAAGCAACAAAAGCAACGAAAGCGCGGGGGGTGTGTGATGTTGGCAAACTCGCAAACAATGGCAGGCCTCAAAGGGGCAACGCGACTCGGCGACATCGTGCCGGGTCTGAGGCGGGCAGGGCAATACCTGATCGGCCCGTGCCCGTTCTGTGGCGGCCGTGACCGCTTCAACGTCAAGGTGGCCGACGACGGCGACCTGTGGCTTTGCCGGCAGTGTGGCGACGGGAGGTATCATGACGTGATCGACTTCCTCATGCGGCGGGATGGGCGCACTTTTGCCGAGGTCGTCGGGCAGCCGGCCGCGCGGCCGAGGGCCTCAGCTGCACCCGTGGCCGCCCTGGCGACGACGCCGGCCGATGACTGGCAGTGCGCAGCCCTCAGCGCCGCGGCCGAGTGCGCCAACTACCTACGCGGCGACTCAGCCGACGCGGGCAAGGTGCGCGCCTACCTGAGAGACGACCGCAAATTGATCGACGCCACTTTGCACGACCACATGATCGGATTCAATCCCGCTGGGCGGCACGTGGCCGGCGGCTGGCTTGCGCCGGGAGTGACGATCCCTTGCACGGTTGACGGGCGACTGTGGTATGTGCAGGTGCGCACGACAGCCACGGCGCGGGCCGAGGCCAAAGACGCCGGCCGGCGACTGGACAAGTATCATGCCTTGAAGGGGAGCCGGCTCGGCGCTCTCTTCAACGCCGATAGGCTCATCGGGGCGGCGGCCGTGTTCGTCGTGGAAGGCGAATTTGACGCGCTGGTGCTCGGCCAGTACGTGCCGCCGGGCGTGGCTGTCGTGACGATGGGCAGCGCCGGCAGTCTGCCGGGCAACACGTGGTTGCGCTACTTCGCCGCGGTGCGTGACATCATCCTGCTGTTGGACGACGACGACGCCGGCCGGGCGGCGCTCGGCCGCTGGCAGGAACGATTGCCGAGGGCGCGGGCGGCGCGGCTCCCGGATGGATCGAAAGACGTGACAGACTTTCGGCGGGCCGGGGGCGCGGTGTGGACGTGGGCCGCGGCCGTGCTGAGGGGCGCATCATGATCGCCCTGGCCTACCCATCCGACGCTATGAGCATCGATGACGCGGCCGAGGCCATTCGGGCCGCGGCCGAGCACGTGGGCGGCCTTCACTTGGTGCGCGTCGCCGAGGTGGGCGGCCGTTATGCGGCCGTCTTTGAGGTGCAGCCGATACCCAGTTACTCTAAAGGGCTGGCCACGCGGTGGCATAGCGACCTTCAGACCTTGCTCAGCAGCGTCTTGGACACGCTAGAGCACATTCAGGGAGGTGTGGACATGAACATTTTTAGTGCCGAGATGTTTGAGTACCTCAGCGCCGAGATGCTGCCCAGTGACGGGCGGCCGGTGACGATGACGATCAAGGACGTGGCCGAGGAGACCATTACCGGCCCGCGCGGTGAGTCGGTGAAGGTCATCGTCTCCTTCCGTGAGCGACCGAAGAAGCTCATCTTGAACAAGACCAACGCCCGCGCGCTGGCCCGGTCGCTCGGCGTGATGACCGACGCCTGGGCCGGCGCGGCGGTCGAGCTGGGCGTCGAATCGGTGAAAGTGGGCCGGCAGACCGTGCCCAGCATCCGGGTTCGCTCGGCCACGGCCGCCCAGCGGCAGACCACGGCCACGGCTCGGACGCAGCAG
>JAIBAS010000366.1 GCA_019695075.1 Promineifilum sp.
GCGCTGCCGGCGGCCGACCGCGACCGCTTCATGGCCGCGCTGACCGACGCGGAGCGGGCGCTGTTCGGCCTGTTCGGCCATCGCGCGGCGACACTGGCCGTGCGGCGCGAGGAGCCGGAGTGGCTGCGGCTGGGGCTGCTGGGCAGCGTCATCGCCAACTACGCCATTCCGGCCCGGCGCGACGTGGATGTGTCGCTGGCCGTCTTCCACCATTGCGCCCGCAAGCTGGGGCTGTCGCCGGTGGAGGTCTTCGACGAGGCCGCCGCCTACGCCTCTGAGGAGATGGCCGCGCGCCTGCGCGCCTTCGGCCGGCGCGACGACGTGGTGCTGAAGCACTTCGGCTGGCGGGAAATCCGCGGCGAAGAGGGTGTGCGCTACAAGTTCGAGTGGCGATGAACGCGGTTGAGGCTCACGTGGAAGCGGCCGGCCACATTGGTTGCCCCGCCCGACCCTGCTTGATAGAATATGCCCATAACTGAATAGGCAAACCCGTCTCAGGTCGCCCCAGCCCCGGAAGGCAGGGCGTAATCGCGAAACTGGTGCGTCTTGCCCGCGCAAGACAAGGCCAGTGCTGTACCCGCAACTGTGATTCAACCGGCAACCCGCCGGTCGATAAGCCAGGTCGACATCCTGAGATGAGTTTCTGCCCTCGTGGATAAGGGTTGGGAACTTCGTGGAGACTGGTTATCTAGTATAACCTCGACTCGATGCCCGCGCATCGAGTTTTTTGTTCCCAGCGTCTCGTCCTGTGACCAACTGAAGCAACCGGCGACCGCGCGCCCGCGAACGGCGGTTCGTGGCCGGCCGGAACAAGGAAGGAGATGACGATGATGACACGACGAGTGGGATACGGTGTTCTGCTGCTGTTGGCCTTGCTGGCGGTTGTCGGCTGTTCCACGATCAGAGAGGAGGCGCCGCCGAGCGGGCCGGGGGATGCGGCCGCCGCCAGGGCTGCGGAGTGGCTGGTGGCCAACCATCAGAACGACGATGGCGGGTTCACCAGCTTTAGCGCCGGCGCGAACGTAGCCCCGTCAGACCCGGCGGGCACACTCGACGCGCTGCTGGCCATGGCTGCCGCCAGGGTTGACACCGAACCGGCGCTGGCCTACCTACGGGCCAACGGCCCGGCTCTGGAGGCCACGGCCGGCGAGGGCGGCGGCCAACTGGGCAAGCTGGTGCTGGCGCTGGATGCGGCCGGGGCCGATCCGCGCGACTTCGCCGGCGTCAACTACGTCGCCGCGCTGGCGGGGATGGTAGATGCGTCGGGTTCGTTCGGCGCGGCCGACGCCTTCAATCACTCGCTGGCTGTCCTGGGCCTGGCCGCGGCGGGAGAGACAATCCCCACAGAGTCCGCGGCCTGGTTGGAGAGCTTGCAGGCCGCCGACGGCTCCTGGGACGACGGTTTTGGCACAACCGGGAACGCCGACGCGACCGCGATGGCCATCATGGCCCTGCTGGCCGCGGGGCGCTCGGCCGATGACGTCTCCGTCGCCGCGGCGGCCGGCTTCCTGGCCGGGGCGCAGGTGGACGGGGGCGGCTGGGCTTATGGCGCGGGCCTGCCGGCCAGCGCCAGCAGCACGGCGCTGGTCATTCAGGCGATTGTCGCCCTCGGCGAAGACCCGGCGGCCACCGCTACGCGCTGGGCCAGGGACGGCCAATCGCCGCTGGACGCGCTGTTGCGCTTCCAGAGCGAAAGCGGGGCCTTCCAGACCGACCTTGGCAGTGGCCCGGTCGATGACTACTACACGACCGTACTGGCCATCCCCGCGGCTGCCGGCCGGGCATGGCCGCTGGCTGGCGGCGCGGAGTAGGCGCATGGTCACGGCGATGGGTATCATCCACTGGCTGCTCGTGCCGCTACTGGCCGGCCTCTTCGCGCCGCCGGCGCAGGATGGCAATCGCGTTGGCATCGTCGTCGACTTCGGCGAGGAGACGACAACGGCCTGTGTGGCTTTCGCGGAGCCGGAGATCAGCGGCTACGAGGCGCTCGTGCGTTCCGGCCTGGCGCTGGAGGTTAATCAGCAGGCGGGCGGCGCGGCCGTCTGCCGCATCGAGGCGACCGGTTGCGCTGCCGATGACTGCTTCTGCGCCTGCCAGGGCGCGGACTGCGTTTACTGGTCCTACTGGCATCAGGTGGATGGGGCGTGGCAGTACGCTGCCATCGGCGCGAGCCAGTCTCGCGTCGGCAACGGCGACGTGGACGGCTGGGTCTGGGGGCCGGGGTCAGTGACGGAAGCGCCGCCGCCGCCCGACGTGGGTTTCGACGACATTTGCGACGGGGGCGGCGCGACGGGGGCGACGGCCGTGGCCGCGCTCAGCACGCCCGCGCCGGGTGGTACTGCTGTGGTCGAGGCGGTCGGGACACCGGTCATGTCCGCGCCCGCCGGGCCGAGCGTGTGGGCCTATGGCGGCTTTGTCGTCTTGCTGCTGTTGCTGGGCGGGCTGCTGTGGCTGGCGCGCCGCCGGGCGGGCCGGGGCAGGGCATAGCCGTGGCCCGTCGTCTTGCCACCGCGGCGCTCTTCCTGCTGGCGCTGGCCATCGGCGCGGTGGCTTTCCTGTACCCGTTCCTGCGTGGCGTGGCGGCGAGCGAGGGCGCGGGGGCCGTGCCGCTGCTGTCGGCCGTGCTGGTGACGCTGTGCCTGGCTGTCCTGTTGGTCGAGCTACAGGGGCAGGCGGCCGGCGCGAAGACAGTGGCCATGCTCGGCATCCTCGTGGCGGCGACATCGACGCTGCGGTTCATCGAGGTGGCCATCCCCGGGCCGGGCGGCTTCTCGCCCATCTTCGCGCCCATCATCCTCGGCGCGTACGTCTTCGGGCCGCGCTTCGGCTTCTTGCTGGGGGCGATGACGATGCTGGTCTCCGGCATCATCACTGCCGGCGTGGGGCCGTGGCTGCCCTATCAGATGTTCACCGCCGGCTGGGTGGGCGTCACCGCCGGCTGGCTGCCCCATCTGCGCCGGCCGCGGGCGGAGGTGGCCATGCTGGCGCTGCTGGGCCTGCTGTGGGGCTTTGCCTATGGGGCCATCATGAGCTTCTACACCTGGCCCTTCCTGGTTGGCAACGCCCAGACCACCTGGTCGCCGGGCGCGGGCGTGGCCGACGCGCTGCGGCGCTACGTCGCCTTCTACCTGACGACCTCGTTGCTGTGGGATTCGGTCGGCGCGGTGGGCAATGTCGTCTTGCTGGCGGCGCTTGGCGCGCCGACGTTGCGCGCCCTGGGCCGCTTCCGCGACCGGCTGCTGTTCGCGGTGCGGCCGTCATGAGGACGTTCCGGGCGCAGGCGTGGGGCGTCTGGCTGCTGGCCGGCGGCGCGCTGGTGTTGGCCACGCGCAATCCGCTCTATTTGCTCTTGCTGTTGGTCATCTCTCGCGTCGTGCAGGCCAGTTGCGCCAGCCGGGCGACCGGGCCGCGGCTGCGCTACGGCCGCATTGCCGCGTTCATCCTCCTTTTCTCGACGCTCTTTAACCTGCTCACGGCCCACGTCGGCGAGACGGTGTTGCTGACGCTGCCGGCGGGCTGGTGGCTCATCGGCGGGCCGATCACGCTGGAGGCGGCCGTCTATGGCTTCGTCACCGGCCTGGGCCTGGTCACGTTGCTGTCGTTCTTCGTGGCCTTCAACGCCGTCGTGCCGACCGGGGAGTTGATCGGCCTGGTGCCGGCGGCGCTCTATGAACTGGGGTTGGTACTACTACTGGCCATCACCTACGTGCCGGAGACGGGCCGGCAGCTGCAACGCATCCGTGAGGCGCAGGCCATCCGCGGCCACCGCGTGCGCGGCCTGCGCGACTGGCGGCCGATCGTCATCCCGTTGCTGGTTGGCGGCCTGGAGCGGGCCATGAACCTGGCCGAAACGATGGTCGCCCGCGGCTTCGGCGCGGTGGCCCCCGTGGCCACGCCCTGGCGCGTGCGGTTGGGGCTGCTGG
>JAIBAS010000174.1 GCA_019695075.1 Promineifilum sp.
GGCCGTCGGCGTTGGGACGATCACCGGCGGCGTCGGCGGGAATAGCGCCGGCGCGGCGCGCGTCGGCAGCGCTGCCTGTGGCCCGCAGGCCGTCAGCAGCAACAGCGCCAGGAGGACAGGGGCAACGAGGATGGCCTTCATGACTTCCCCCAACGAGAGCCGGGCCGGACGGCGCGCGCCGCGGCGGCTCAGTAGGGCGCGGCTACGGGCGGCGCGGCCTTCAGCCGGCTATAAGCGCCGCGCCATTCGGCCGGCTTGCGCGTCAGCGTTTTGATGTGGATGTCGTCGAAGTGGGGCGACAGGTCGGCCAGCAACTCCGGCAGCAAGTCCCAGGCGTCGTGGCGGATGACGTCGTCGAGGTTGGCCGCCGCTTCGGGGATCCATTCGTAGTCGCGGACGAAGCGCTCGACCTTCATCCAGTAGCCGCGCTTTTCCCAGGCGGCGGCCGATTCGTCAACCGTGGCCTTGATCTCCGTCAGCAGGTAGACGAGGGCGGCGGCCATGTCCCTGGCCTCGTCGTCGATCTGGCCCTTGCGGCTCAGGTAGCGCAGGATTTCGGCGATGGAGCGGCGGGCCGCGTTGCGCCGCTTGCCGGGGTTATCGACATGGATGACTCGACTCACGTAGACTCCTGTTGCCTGCCGTCGGGCATGCAGAAAGCCGGTACGATGACCGGCCGGATTTGCGACCAGGATCATAACATGCCCCGCGCATATGTGCCAAAACAGACGCGCCGCGCTATAGTAATCATGCCGCGGGCGACCGTCGCACGACCGTCATTTGACCGTCACCTGACCCACATCGATCAGCACACTTCCGGAGTACGCCATGCCCTACATGAAGGATGTTCTAGGTTTAATCTTAGGCGGAGGGCAGGGAACGCGCCTCTACCCGTTGACCAAGGAGCGCTCCAAGCCCGCCGTCCCTCTGGCCGGCAAATACCGCCTTATCGACATCCCGATGAGCAACTGCTTCCACGCCGACATCGAGAAGATCGCCATCCTGACCCAGTTCAACTCGGCCTCGCTCCACCGCCACATCTGGAGCACCTACACGCGCGATCAGTTCTCGCCCGGCTGGGTGCAAATCCTGGCCGCGGAGCAGACGCCGCGCAGCGCCGACTGGTATCAGGGCACGGCCGACGCCGTCCGCAAGCAGTGGGTGGAGATCAAGCAGGCGGGCACGAAGTACGTCCTCATCCTGGCCGGCGACCATCTCTACCGCATGAATTACCGCGACTTCGTGGCCAAGCACATTGAGAGCGGGGCGGATATCAGCGTCGCCGTGCAACCTGTCTCGCGCGAGACGGTCGGCGGCCTGGGCATCCTCAAGATGAACAATGACAACATCATCACCGCCTTCGCCGAAAAGCCCAAGAAGCCGGAGGTGTTGAAGGACTTTGAGAGCACAGCCAACGCGGACAAACCTTTCCTGGCGTCGATGGGCATCTACGTCTTCAACACTGACGTCCTGCAGGCCGTGCTGGAGGAGGAATACGTCGATTTCGGCCGCGACATCCTGCCGCAGTCGATCAAGAAGCGGCGTGTGTGTGGCTATGTTTTCGACGGCTACTGGGAGGACATCGGGACGATTCGCCGCTTCTTCGAGGTGAATTTGCAGATGGCCAAGTTGGACGCGCCGTTCGACTTCTACGACGCGCAAGCGCCCATCTACACCCACGCCCGTTTCCTGCCCGGCTCCGAGATGCATAACACGCGGCTGGACGAGGTCCTGCTGGCCGATGGCTGCCGGCTCTATGATGCCAGCGTGCGCGAGTGCGTCGTTGGCCTGCGGGCGATTATCGGCAAGGAGGCCAGCATCCAGTCGTCGATCATCATGGGGGCCGACTACTATGAGACCGACGAGGATCGCGCCGAGAATGCCCGCCGCAAGCGGCCCGACATCGGCATCGGCCCCAACGCGGTCATCAAAGGGGCCATCATCGACAAGAACGCCCGGCTGGGCAGCAACGTGACCATCCGCTACATCCCCGACCGCCCCGACGAGGAGGGCGATTGCTTCGTGGCCCGCGACGGCATCATCATCGTGCCCAAGAACGCGGTTGTGCCCGACGGCACAGTGATTTAGCGCCTTTCGGCGCGTCGGCAACAGGAAGGACGCCGGGCGGGTTGCCCGGCGTCTTTTTGTTACCGCGCCGGCCTCACTCCGGCAACTGGTCGAGGTGCTTGACGGCGGCTTCGGGGTTGGGGAAGGGTTCGGGGACGTTGGCAAAGATGAGGGCCTGGCCGGCAGTGTCGTCGATCAGCGCCGGATACCAGCCGTGCGTCCCGTCGGCGGCATGAACAGCGCCACTGTGGCCTGTAAACCGGCCGCCGGCCACATCCGCGCCATCGGGGTTACCGGGCGTGGCGTTGCCATCCCATGCGACGGAGCGCAGGCGGGGGAATTGCCAGACGACCCAGGTATAGAGCCGTTCCCGCGCTACGACAGTCGGCCCGCTCAGTTCGAAGACGATGTCGTCGATGGTGAGTTCCTTGCGCGCGGCGGCGCGTTCCCGCGGACGGCTAGACTTGCTGGTCATCGAATAATGCCCTCAGAACGGCGTCGGTGACGGTCAGATCGCCGAAGAGATAGTCTGGCCGGTGCGCTTGCAGCGTCGCGATTGGGTACGGGCCGGTGGCCACGGCAATCACCCGGCCGCCGCCGGCGCGGGCGCAAGCGATATCGCCCGGCGTGTCGCCCACGATGATGACATCGCGTGGGGCGATTTGCAAGCCCAATTCGGCCTCGGCCCGCGCCAGGGCGATAGCGAACAAGTCGGCGCGCACGGCGCTATCGCTGCCATAGGCCCCGACGCGGAACAGTCCTGGATCGATGCCCGCCGCGGCCAGCTTGAGCGGCGCGGTCGCCTGAATGTTGCCGGTCAGCAGGGCGGGCACGGCGTTGTCGCGCGCGGCCACGGCCGCCAGCAAGGGCAGCACGCCGGGGCATGGCCGGATATTGGTCGCGGTGAACATCTCCTGCCCGGCCGCGGCCATGCGCGCGTAGAAGTCCGGCAGCCGCGCCCCGACCTCGACCTCGCTCCAGCCCTCGGCCTGCATGAGTTCATGTACCAGGCCCCAGTCGGTCTTGCCGCCAAAGGAGACCGTGTCCACCGCGCCACAGTGGCCGAAGACATCCGTCAGCGCGCGGGCCATCGCCGCCCGGCCGATGCGGTCGCTGTGAATGAGCGTGCCGTCGATGTCGAAGAGGATCAGGCGCATAAGAAGTGGTCGGTGGACAGTGGACAGTGGGCAGTACCACTGCCCACTGCCCACTGTCCACTATTGTCCCAGAATCTCGGCCGCGCGGGGCCAGAGGGGCGCGTCGGTGCTGTCGAGCACGGGCACGGGCGGGCCGACGGGGATGCCCCGCTGGACGAGGATGGCCTTGATGCCGCCGATGCGTGCGCCGCCCAGGACGCCGAGCAGCCGGTTGATGCAACGTTGCCATTCGCGGGCTTCGTCCAGTTGCCCGGCGGAGGCGGCGCGCGTCAGGGCCACGAACGGTTCCGGGATAGCCGTGCTCAGGCCGCTGATCAGCCCGTCGGCCCCCAGGGCCAGCGAGGCCAGGGCCGCGCTTTCGTTGCCGGCCAGCAGGATGCGCTCGCGCGGCAGGGCGTCGATGAGCTGGCGGACGATCTGGATGTCCACCCGGCTCGTCTTCAGGCCGGCCAGCGACGGCATTTCGCCCGCCAGTCGCGCCAGCAAGGCCGGGCCGATGCCGTTGACGGCAAACTGAGGGATGTCGTAGAGGAACAGGGGCACGTCCGGCGCGGCTTCGGCGATGGCGTGGAAGTAGCGGGCCAGGGCGTCATCGCTGACGCCGTAGAAGGTCGGCGTCATGGCCACGAGGGCCGCGGGCCGCAGCGCGGCGGCGTGCCGGGCCAGGGCCACGGCCGCCTCGGTGCGCTGCGC
>JAIBAS010000113.1 GCA_019695075.1 Promineifilum sp.
TGATGACCTGCCCACCGGCCAGCGCCTGCTCCAGGTCGGCGATAAACGCCCGGACGTGCATCTCGTCGGCGAAGAGGCTGCGGAAGTCACCGTGGCCGCCCGTCTCGCCGTGGCTGATCGCCCAGCCCGATAGTTGAGCCAGGTAGTTGCTGCTGCGCAGCTTCCAGCCAAGTTGCCAATTGTTGAAGATGACCTCTTTGTTGCCGCTAACTGTCATGGCCGCGGCCTGGCCGGTGGCGACGTCGTAGCCCTGGAGATTGAGGGGGCCGGCCGTGGCCGAGACCCAGGCCGCGCCATCGGTCATGAAGAGGTTGCCCGTCAGGTTAAGCGCCTTCGTCGCCGGCGTGAGGGTGATCGCTTCGCCGGCGGCCGATTTGATGCTGGGCGTAGAAAGCTGGGCCAGGCCCAGTGCGCCCTGGTAGTTCGCCGCCAGGATCGTGCGGTGGGCCGTGTTGGCGTTGGTCGCCAGGCGGCCGTCGGTCGCCGTGACCACGGCGTGCGAGTGGCTGGCCCCCAGGCTGTTGGCGGTCATCGCGCCGACATCGAGCGGCGTGTTCAGCGATAGCCCGCCCGTCCCATCAATCACCAGGGCCGGGTTGCTCCCCAGCTTCAGGTTGAGCGTGTCGCTGGTGATTTGCAGCGGGGTGGCCGTGTTGACGTTCAGCGTGCCGCCGATATAGCCGATGCCCGCGCCGGCCAGCGCCGGGCCGAGCGTGACAAGGTTGACGCCGAGTTTGGTATTGGTGTTTTCGGCCGCGAGGTGGGTGCCGGCAAGTGCATTAGGGTTGATGCCCAGCTTGGTGTTGTTGGTCTGTGCTTGCAGCGCGTTGCCGGCGAGCCCGCCTGGGTTGACCGCCAGTTGGGTTGCTGTTGCACTGAGAGCGTTGCCGGCGAGTGGGGTGGGGACGACGGAGATGGTGTTATTGACAATGGCGATGGCGTGCCCGGCCGTGTAGTTCACCCCGCCGCCGCCTGTGTTGTCGATGATGGGCGTGCCGCTGGGATCGACGTTCATGGCCGTCCGCATGGCGCGCACGGTGGCCGCGAGCTGGGCCAGGAAGGTGGCGTCGGTTTCCTCATGTGACCAGTAGCCCCAGTTCTGCGTGGAGAGCGTCAGGTCGTAGATGAGGACGTCGTCCTGAACGGTGCTGCTGGCCGACGTGACGTAGAGGTAATTGCCGGGCGTGTTGTATTGGAGAGATTTCAGGCCGAAGTGAGCTTCGTCAATAGTGGTCAGGGCAATGAGATCGCCGGCGCGGATCGGCTTCTTGGCGATGCAGGTGACCTGGATGGTCCGCCGCTCGCTGTTGTAGCGGTACATCTCGTGAACGGCCTGGCGCAGCATCTTGTCGGCGGCGGCTGTCCGGGCTTGCGGCGTGTTGTTCTCCGGGATGATGTCGGGGAAGTCGAGATCCGTCTCCAGCAGGCCGAATTGGGCGATGAGGCCGGGGTTTTCGATGCTGTCCGGCAAGGAGTCGTCGGGGCTGACTTCGGGGACAAGCCCCTGCTGGAAGGCCCAGGCCAGTGTCTCTTCGGAGCATTCGCGTAAGGTCAGTCTCTCTTCGCCCGCCTTGCCGCCGGTGATGTAGGCTTTGGTGTAAACAGTGTTGTCGTCGCGTGCGTTGAGACTCTGGATGATGGCCCTGTTGGCGTTGCGCTCGTCGGCACGGATGGTGGTGCTATCCGGCGCTACCAGTTCAATGCCGTTAAAGGTCGGGGTGTGGATCCAATGCAGGACGCGGGATGGGTAGCCGTTGACGTGGATGTCGCGCAGCCGGAAGGTCTCGCCGTTGTCCTTGGCAATCTGTTGCAGGACGGCCAGGATGGTGGCCCCTTTGGGCGCTTGGGAAGTCTGTGTCGTCCGGTTGGGCTGGATGGTCAACTCCCACTTCCCACCGTTGGCCAGGAGAACATCGCGCATGGCCATGGCGATGTCTTGGGGGGTTGGGGTGGAGTAGTCGTGTTTGAAGAACTGGGCCCCGGCGGCGGCTGCGCCGTTGATCCCCGTCTTGAGGTAGACGTAGCGGGTTGGGTCCTCCGCTTCCGGCTCCGGGTCGGCGATGCTTTCGACGGTGTAGAAGTTAGGCAGCCCGCCGCCGGTCAGATATAAGCCAACGCGGTCGTCTTCGGCGAAGTACTCCGGATGGTCAACGGTGAGCCGCCGGGTGCGGAACTGGATGGGCTTGGGCTGGGTTACCGTGTCGGTAATCCGGCCGCTGACGGAGAGCTTGTTGCCGTCGATACTCGTGACGCGGAGGATGTATTGCGCGCCGTTATCGGCATTGAAGCGCACTTCATCGCTCTCGTTGATGTCGGTGGTGCTGGCGACGTTGATGCTGGTCGCTCCCGGGCTGACATTCTGGTTGATGGTGGTGTTGCGGGGCGACTTGACGGCCGTCTGGAGTAGGGCCGTTCTCAGTTCGACCTGCCCGATCGGGAGAAAGACCTTGCGGGCGTTGAGTTCCTCCATAAAGCTTGGACCGGCGATGCGGATGCTCAACTGCCCGCCTTCCTGGACGGTGTCCTCTATCTCCTGGATGATAAAGCTGCTGATGGGGATATTGCTGGCCGGTTCGTTCTCGTAGGTGTAGACGAGACAACACCGGCCGCGCTTGATGTAGTCCCAGATGTTGTTTTGCGTGCCGTAATAGTCGGGGATGGCCTCGGCCGTGGTCAGGAATTCGGCCCAGCCCTGGGGGACGCCGTTGATGTCTTCGTCGAACCCGGCGCGAAGGGGCATCAGGGAGCTGCCGGGGGTAGGGCGCTGGTCAAACTGACCGTTGGCCAGTATGTCATAGAAGCTGGCGAAGGTGTTGCTGAGGGCCATTGGTTAGAACCAGGTGATGAACTCAAAGTACAGCGCGACCTTGAGCAGATTGTCGATGATCTGCTTGGGTTCCACGACTTCGGCCGATTGCAGCCGGGCGCGGGCGGTGGCCGTGGCTCCGGTGGCCAGATTCGTCTTGGTCACCGTCCCCGCGTACCCGGCGGCGGCCAGGACGCGGTTCTGCCAGAACTCGGCCACGGCCGCCGTACTGGCCTTCTTGATAACCATCACGTGTTCGACCTGGGCGATGTCGAACTTGCTGCGCTGCGTGCCGTCGGCGTCGTGGATGGCTCCGGTGGCCAGGGGCGTCAGGCGCGTGCGGTAGCCGACAGAGGCCAGCATGATCTCGCCGGCGTGGATGCCGTTGGCCGTGTCGTGCAGCGGCACGGTGATAGCGTTGTCGGTCACGAATGACGTGAGGTATCCGAGAAAGTCGGCCATGGCGTGTTTACGGTAATCAGATCGGCGGCGACATCGGTGTCGATGTTGCCGAAGCGATCCTGAACGTGGAGCGTAACGGTATAGACACCGTCCTTCGCATAGATGTGGGTAGCCGTCAGAAGTCCTTTGCCGGTCGTTCCGTCACCAAACTCCCACTGGGCGCTGGCGGCGTCGCCCACTGTGATGTTGGTGAAGGTGACGGTGAGTGGGGCGCAACCGTCGCGGGCATCGGCAGTGAAGGCGGCCAGAAGTTCTTCGTTCGGTTCATAGCGCGGGCGGTAGGTCATGGTGCGTGTGGCCGGCGCGGCCGTTGGCGTGGTTTAGCGCTATTATCGCACCGGGATCCCCATCCTTTTTGCGGCGGAGATGACGCCCTGGCGGGCGCTGCGGCCGATCTGGTTGTAGTTGGCGTTGCCGCGGGCGTCGATGGCGACGTTGATCGTCGTCTCGCCGCGCGCTTCGTGGATCTGGTGGTTGGGCACGATGCGGCCGTTGGTGTAAGGGATGAACAACTCTTCGCCCTGTTCGCCGACGATGTAGGCCCGGCCGGCGGTGACATGGCCGCCACCCTCGGCGCCGGGGCCGTTCGGGTTACCGGGCGTCTCGTACTCCGCGATGACCG
>JAIBAS010000556.1 GCA_019695075.1 Promineifilum sp.
CTGCCTCTTTCACGCGCTCAGGACGACGACGCCCGACGCCCCGGCGACCACTGCCGCCGCGGCCATGCCCAGAAAGAGGCCGTGCTCGACGACGCCCGGTTGGGCGCGGATGCGCGCGGCCATCGCTGCCGGGTCGGCCAGGCCGGCGAAGTGGCAGTCGAGGATGATGTTGCCCTCGTCGGTGATGAACGTCCGCCCGTCGCGCTGCCGCTCGACGACGCGCGCCCCCAACGTGGCCAGGTAATCGGCCGCCGGCCGGCGGGCAAAGGGGATGACCTCCACGGGCACGGGCGCGCGCGTGGCCAGTTGCGCCACGCGCTTGCTCTCGTCGGCGACGATGATCAGCCGGCGCGAGGCCGCGGCGACGATCTTCTCGCGCAGCAGCGCCCCACCCAGGCCCTTGATCAGGTTCAGCCGCGGGTCGATCTCGTCCGCGCCGTCGATGGTGATGTCCACGGCGGGGTAATCGTCGAGACTGCCCAGGGGCACGCCGCAGCGCTCGGCCTCACGGGCGGTCACTTCGGCCGTGGGGATGCCGACGATGCCCTGAAGCTCCCCCGCGGCCAGCAGCGCGCCGATGCGCCGGACGGCGAAGACGGCCGTGCTGCCCGTGCCCAACCCGACGACCATGCCCGACTGGATATAAGTGACGGCGCGTTCGGCCGCCTCGCGCTTCAATGTGTCGCTGTCACTCATGGCTCCCTCGCGCGGCCGTCGCCTGCCAGACGCGCAACGCCTCGGCCACGCTCCACGCCTGGGCGATGCAGCCGCGCGGGGCGAAGGGCGCGTCCCCCTCGAAGATCTCGCTGATGCTGCCTAGACCGTGGTCGTTCAGGTGTTGCAGCAACGGCTCCAGATAGCTGCGCGCCGCGGCCCTGTCGCCATAGACGTGCAGATGGGCCAGGGCGAACGGGCCGATGAGCCAGCCCCAGACCGTGCCCTGGTGATAGGCCCCGTCGCGCTTGCGCCGGTCGCCGCCGTAGCGGCCGATGTAGCCGGGGTCGTCGGGCGAGAGGGAGCGCAGGCCGTGGGCGGTCAGCAGGTGGCGGCCGCAGGCGTCGACGACGGAGCGCTGCCGCTCGGCCGGCAGAGGGCTATAGGGCAGCGAGACGGCCAATAGCTGATTGGGCCGCAGGCGGCCGTCATTGCCGGCGACGACGTCGGCGATGCCCGCCGGCCCGTCGATGACGTCGAAGCAGTAGCCCAGCGGCGCGTTCCAGAAGCGCTCGAACCCGGCCATAACCCGCTCGGCCAGCGCGGCGTACCGGCCGGCGTCCTCGCCCAGCCGCCCGGCCAGGTCGGCCATGATGCGCAGGGCGTTGTACCACAGGGCGTTGATCTCCACCGGCTTGCCGATGCGCGGCGTCACCACCCAGTCATCGACCTTGACATCCATCCACGTCAGTTGCACGCCCGCCTCGCCGGCAAAGAGCAGCCCGTCGGCCGGGTCCACGTGGATGTTGTAGCGCGTGCCGTGGATGTGCCAGTCGATGATGCCGGCCAGCACGGGGAACAGCTCGCGCGCCAGGGCCATGTCGCCCGTGGCGGTGAGGTACTCATGCACGGCGACGAAGTACCACAGCGTCGCGTCAACCGTGTTGTACTCCGGCGTCTCGCCCGCGTCGGGGAAGCGGTTGGGCAACATGCCCTGATCGACGAAGTGGGCGAAGGTGCGCAGGATGCTGGCGGCCACGTCCGGCCGGCCCGTCGTTAGCGTCAGCCCCGGCAGGGCGATCATCGTGTCGCGGCCCCAGTCGCTGAACCAGTGGTAGCCGGCGATGATCGACTTGCCGTTGGGATCATTCGGCGTCGGCCGGTTGACGATGAACTGGTCGGCGGCCAGCACCAGTTGCCGCCAGGCGTCGTCGGCCTCGGCCGTCTCGCCGCGCTCCAGCAGGGCCGCCTCGTGGGCGCGGCGCTCGGCCAGCGCTTCGTCGCCGTCCATGGGCGGCGCCGGCTCCGTGCTGGCGACGACGATGAAGCGCTCGCCCGGCCGCAGCAGGACTTGCAGCTGGGCCAGGTAGAGGTGGTCTTCGGTCACGTCGCGCTGGCCGCGCTGCTCCTCGATGGCCAGGAAGAAGTCCTCGTACCAGTCGAACTGTGGCGTGATGGTCGCCCGGTCGCTGAGCAGGTAGAACGGCCGCGCGCCGTCGAACATGGTGATGCCCACGCCGCGCGCGACCGGTTCGACCAGTGGCGACCAGTCGTTGACGATGGTCGTGCTGTGGTAGTCGCGGTAGTTGGCCAGCGCCTTGATGGTCAGGGCCAGCGGGCCGGTGGCGCGGGTCAGGTGGTATTGCACGGTGGTGGTGTTGGCCCCCGGCTGCATCCAGACGCGCTTTTCCAGCAGGGCATTGGCGATGGCGTAGGTCCACACCGGCGTCGTGCCTTCCAGGTGGAAGCGGTTGAGGGCGTGGTGGCCGTTGCCTTCGACGGTGCCATCCTCCCAGCGGTTGACGTAGAGCGGCGTCAGTCGGCCGCTGTCGGGGTAGACGCCGTCGTACTCGGCCGTCTCGTCGAGCTTGGTCAGCAGCAGCGTGCGCCCCAGCGGCGGTTGCAGCGCCGCCGTCAGCAGGCCGTGGTAGCGGCGCGAGAGGGCGTTGGCCACCGTGCCGGAGGCGAAGCCGCCGATGCCGTTGGTCACCAGCCATTCACGCCGCGTTGCCGTCGCCAGATCGCCGCATACCTCGCGGCCGAAGTCGATTGCCATAGGTGATTTACTCCGTCGGTCTGTCGGCGGGTACTATAGCGGCAATTGGGCGAGTGTGCACTCCTACCTCCCCGCGTTGCGCCAAGCGGTTTGTGTCTGCCAGGGGTCATAGACGCGCGCGCCGTCGGCCGTCGTCGGCGCGTCCGCGGTGGCGCGCGTGGCGGCCAGCGCCTCCCAGGCCGCGGCGACGACCCACTCGGTGGCGCTGACCTCGGCCGGCGGTGGCCAGCCGGCCATGTGCTCGGCCAGGAAGTTCGTGCTGGTGTCGCCGGCGACGAAGGCGGGCGCGGCCAGGATGGCCCGCAGGTAGTCGATGTTGGTCGTCACGCCCAGCACGACCATCTCCCGCAGGGCGCGATCCATCTTGCGGATGGCTTCCGGCCGATCCTGGCCCCAGGTGATGACCTTGGCCAGCATCGGGTCATAGTAGGGTGAGACGGTCGCCCCCGTCTCCAGGCCGTCATCGACGCGGATACCGGGGCCGGACGGCTGGGCGTAGTAGCCGATCTCGCCGATGGACGGCAGGAAGCCGGCGGCCGGGTCTTCGGCATAGACGCGGCACTCGATGGCGTGGCCGCGCTGGCGGATGTCGCTTTGGGCGAAGGGCAGCGGCTCGCCGGCGGCGACGCGCAATTGCCAGGTGGCCAGGTCGATGCCGGTGACGGCCTCGGTGATGGGGTGCTCCACCTGGAGCCGCGTGTTCATCTCCAGGAAGTAGAAGCTGCCCGCGCCATCGACGATGAACTCGACTGTGCCGGCGTTGACGTAGCCGGCGGCCGCGGCCAGGCGCACGGCCGCCGCGGCGATAGCTTCGCGCCGGGCCGGGTCGCGGATGACGGGTGCGGGGCTTTCCTCGATGATCTTCTGGTGGCGGCGCTGGACGGAGCACTCGCGCTCGTAGAGGTGCAGCAGGCGGCCGTGGCGGTCGCCCAGCACCTGCACCTCGACGTGGTGGATCTCGGTGAAGTACTTCTCCAGCAGCACGTGGGGGTCGCCGAAGGCGGACTGCGCCTCCTGCCGGGCGGCTTGCAGGGCGTCGCGCAGTTCGTCCGGCGCGCCAACGACGCGCATGCCCTTGCCGCCGCCGCCGGCGCTGGCCTTGATGAGCACCGGGTAGCCGATGGCCGCGGCGGCCGCGGCCAACTCGTCGTCGCTCCGGCCCAGCCCATCGACGCCAGG
>JAIBAS010000434.1 GCA_019695075.1 Promineifilum sp.
GGCGCGGACGGACAACCCACTGGCGGCCACGGTGCGCCTGGTGGAGCGCCACGCCGGCCGGCCGCTGCCGCGCGGCGTGACCCTGACCGTTACCAGCGCCATCCCCATCGCCAGCGGGTTGGGCAGCGGCGCGGCTATTGCCGTGGCCGTCATTCGCGCGCTGGGGGTTCTGGGCCAACTGCCGCTGACGCGCGAGGATGTTTCCGCGCTGGCCTACGAGATCGAGCGACTCCACCACGGCACGCCCAGCGGCATCGACAATACCGTCATCGCCTTCGAGCAGCCGGTCTACTTCGTGCGCCAGTCGCCGGCCAACCACATCGAGCCGTTCCGGCCGGCCCGGCCGCTGCGGCTGGTCATCGCCGACACGGGCGTGCGCAGCGCTACAAAGGATGTCGTCGGCGACGTTCGCCGCCGATGGGAGGCCGACCGCGCCCGCTTCGAGGCCATCTTCGACGCCTGCGGCCGGCTGGCCGACGCCGGCCGTGCGGCGTTGGAGGCCGGCGACCTGGCCGAAGTCGGCCGCTTGATGACGGCCAACCACGAGCAACTCGTGGCCATGACGGTGTCGTCGGCGGCGCTGGATCGGCTGGTGGAAGTTGCGTTGGGCGCGGGGGCGCTGGGCGCGAAGCTGAGCGGGGCAGGGCGGGGCGGCAACCTCATCGCCCTGGTGGACGCGGCCGGCGAGGCGGAAGTCTGCGCGGCCCTGCAGGCGGCCGGGGCGGCGCGGCTTTTTCGCAGCGACGTTGGCTGAGCCGCCGGCGGCCCAAAAGCAAAAGCCGGCGCGGAAACGCCGGCGGGAAAGGTCACTGATTGCTACCTGTCAGGCGAGCGCTATCGCCAGACGAGGCAGCGGGATGCAAGGTGAATTCTGGACTCAGACCTTGGCCATCGTCTTCATGCAGCGGACGCAGACATAGCGGCGCACGCGGCGGCCGTTTTCATAGACGGTCGTCTTCTGGATATTGGGCCGAAACAGGCGCTTCGTCTTGCGCTGGGAAAAGCTCACGTTCTGGCCGCTCATCGGCCCCTTGCCACATACTTCACATTTCGCCATAATTTCACCTTACCTGACGCGCGTTGCGCGGCGTCCAAACTAAAGGCGACCACTTGGTCGCCCACAGATTTCGTACGATAAAGAACGACCCTTAATTATAGACTGGTTACGTGGGGCTTGCAAGCCCACCCGACAGGGGTCAGGAGCGACACTCCTATGCCGGTTCAAGAGGATTCACGAGGACGGATCGATATCTCCTCCGCCACCATCGCCACGATCACCAATCAGGCGGTGCATCAATGCTATGGCGTGGTGGGCATGTCCAGCAAGAATCTTGTCAATGGGATCGCGCAGCTGCTGTCACGCGACAACCGTCGCGGGGTCGAGGTGCGGGTTGAAGGCGAGCAGATCGTCATCGACGTATACGTGATCGTGGAATACGGCGTCCGGCTGCGGGTTGTGGCCGAGAGCATCCAGAACACGGTCAAGTTCCACGTCGAGAAGGCCCTCGGTCTGCCCGTCCATGCCGTCAACGTCTACGTGCAGGGGTTGCGCATGAGCGACCGGCAGTAGTAGCTGACGGCGTTGCGGAGGTAGAACACGTTGTCATCAGCTATCAACACACCCACCGCCCCACCGGCGACCGCGGGCAAATGGCTCCGTTGTACTGGGCCACAACTGCGAAAAATGGCTCGCGCCGGGCTGGTATGGTTGGAACAGAACCGCGATCACGTTAACGCGCTCAACGTCTTCCCCGTGCCCGACGGGGACACGGGCACGAACATGCTGCTGACCATGCGCTCGGCCTATGCGCGCGTGGAGAGCAGCGACGAAGCCCACGTCGGCCGCGTCGCCGGCCAGTTGGCCCAGGGGGCGCTGATGGGCGCGCGCGGCAATTCGGGCGTCATCCTCAGCCAGATCTGGCGCGGGCTGGCCGCGGAGTTGAGCGGCAAAGAGACGTTCAACACTGTTGATCTGGCCGCCGCCTTCCAGAGCGCGGCCGACACGGCCTATAAGGGTGTCATGCGCCCCGTCGAGGGCACCATCCTGACCGTTATCCGCGAAGGCGCGGCCGAGGCCGGCGACGCCGCCCGTAAGAGCGACGACCTGCGCTTCCTACTGGAGCGTGTGTTGGAGCGTTGCCAGCAAGCGCTGGAGCGCACACCGGAACTGCTGCCCATCCTGCGCCAGGCCGGCGTCGTCGATTCCGGCGGCCAGGGATTGGTCTACATCATGGAGGGGATGATGCGCTACGCCCAGGGCAAGCTGCAACTCAACGGCCCGACAGCGGCCGAGGTCGCCACGGCCCCCCCGGCCGCACCGCTGCCGGCCCAGGCCCGCGCCGTGCCCGAAGGCGGCTCGCTGGAGTTCCCCTACGATGTCCAGTTCATCCTGACCGGGCGGAACCTCAACGTCCTGGAGGTGCGCGCGCGCATCGATGCGATGGGCGACTCAACCGTCGTCGTCGGCGATGAGAACACGATCAAGGTCCACGTTCACGTCAGCGACCCCGGCCGCCCGCTGAGCTACGGCATCAGCCTGGGGCACATCTCCGACGTCGTCGTCGAGAATATGCAGGAGCAGATGGAGGACATCATCCACGCCGCGCCGCCGGCGGCCGTGCCCGTGGTCGCGCCCCACGTGCAGCCCGACCAGGTGGCTGTCGTGGTTGTGGCCTCCGGGCCGGGGCTGGCCGGCGTCTTCCGCAGCCTGGGCGCGGCCGGCGTGGTCAACGGCGGCCAGACCAACAACCCCAGCACCGAGGAGATCTTCCGGGTCATCGATGAGTTGCCGACCGACAAGGTCATCATCCTGCCCAACAACAAGAACATCATCCTGGCCGCCGAGGCCGCGCGCGACCTGAGCGGCAAGCAGGTGGCCGTCGTGCCCAGCCGCTCCGCGCCCCAGGGTATCGCCGCGCTGATGGCGCTCCACCCCGACCGCGACGTGGCCAGCAACGCCGAGGCGATGACGCGCGCCCTGAGCCTGGTCAGGACGGGCGAGATCACCCGGGCGACGCGCTCCGTCCAGCTCGACGGCGTGGACGTGGCGGAAGGAGCGCTGATTGGCCTGGCCGACGGCAAGCTGCGCTGTTCCGGCCCGGACGAAGAGACCATTCTGAGCGATTTGCTGGAGCATTTGGATACGGCCGATTGCGGCCTGGTGACGCTCTACTATGGGGCCAACGTCACACTGGCCCAGGCGGCCGACGTCGCCGAGTTTATTCGCGCCCGCTATCCTGAGGTGGAGGTCGAAGTGGTCGAAGGCGGGCAGCCGCACTACGACTACATCCTCGGCGCGGAGTAGCCGGGCCGACGCGCATTTTCGCCCGGCCGGTTCCATAGGACGGTGGGCGGGAGCACCAAACAAATATGGATCGTGCATTGCAGCGACTTGAGCGCGTGCTCGAGTTAGAGAAACAGCAGGGCTATCAGAACAAGGCGGTCGTCGGCGGCATCCGCCAGTTCGCCGTGTTCTGGGTGACGCAGGCCAACGAAGAGGCCACCGATGAGGCCGACCGCGCCCTGGCCGAGCAGGTCTCGGAAGTGCTGATGGAGTACGGGCGGCTGTCGGGCGTGGAGGCGCGCGCCCGGGCCATTGATTCGCTGCTGGCCAGCATGGAGCGCCGTCGCACCCGGCGGCCGGAGACCCCGCCGCCGGCCCGCCCGGCCCCACAGCCGGCTCGCCCAACCTCGCCGCCGGCTAGTTCCGCTGCGCCGGTCGCGCCGCCCGCGCCAACGCCTAAGGCTGCCGCGCCTGTCGAGGCCCCGGCCCGGCCCGTCTCGGCTCCCGCGCCCGTCGCGCCGGCTACGGTTGTCGCGCCGGCTTCAACGGCGGCTGAAGAGGAACCGGCCGAGGAGCAGGCCGCCGCGCCGCCGGCTATC
>JAIBAS010000467.1 GCA_019695075.1 Promineifilum sp.
CGGCAGCGGCGACGTGGACGCCAGGCCGACGGCGTTGGCGGTCAGCACCTGGGGCGCGCCGGCCGGCGTGGCCGCGGCCCCCAGGTGGACGGCGATGGCGGTCGTGTCGATGATTTGCGCCTGATGGCCGCGCGCCCAGATGGCCTGGGCCAGCCGGCGCGTGCTGTAGAGCGCGGGGTTGCGGGAGAGGATGCCGATGCGCATGAGGGTATTCTACGTTAGAAACCGAGTTTCTCAGAAGAAACTCGGTTTCTAGAGGTCGGTTTCTAGAGGTTTTGCCCCATCCTGCCCAACTCGCTACAATCCACCTTTGGAGCGCCGTCCATGCCCATTGATACCTTCGTGATCGTGCCCACCTACAACGAGGCCGACAATCTGGATGATCTGCTGAGCCAACTGCTGGCCCTGCCGGTGGCGCTGGGCGCGGTGGTCGTGGACGACAACTCGCCCGATGGCACGGGCGCGCTGGCCGACCGCTGGGCCGCGTCGCAGCCGGGCCGCGTCGCCGTCGTCCATCGCCCGGCCAAGCTGGGCCTGGGCACGGCCTACATCGCCGGCTTCAAGAAGGCTCTCTTCGACCTGAACGCTGAGCGGGTGCTGACCATGGACGCCGACTTCTCCCACAACCCGCGCTACGTCCCCGACCTGATCGCCCTGAGCCAGCGCGTCCACGTGGCCATCGGCTCGCGCTATGTGCCCGGCGGCGGCGCGCGCAATTGCACCTGGCAGCGCATCTTCCTGAGCCGTCTGGCCAACGCGGTGGCGCGGACGCTGTTGGGACTGCGCGCGCGCGACGCCACGGCCGGCTTCCGCCTCTACCGGCGCGAGGTGCTGTTGTCGATTCCGCTGGACGACATCTTTTCCAGTGGCTACTCCTTCCTCATCGAGATGCTCTTCCTCTGCCAGCGGCGCGGCTGGCAGATCGGCGAAGTGCCCATCATCTTCGAGGATCGGCGCAAGGGCGCGACCAAAATCTCCCGTCAGGAGATCTTCAAGGCCCAATACACCGTCTTGCGCCTGTTCCTGCGCCGGCTGCGCGGCGGCGAACCGCGCCGGCCGGCTATCTCCGTTACCCCCGCTATCGATAATGATCACCGTCCCCTGTAATCTGTGCGGCCGGGACGACTACCGCGTGCGCTTCCCGGCGACCACAGAGCCGGATGCCCTGCGCGTTGATGCCTTCCGCTGCACCCACGCCGGCTATGGCCACCACCCGCAGATCGTCGAGTGCCGCCATTGCGGTCTCGTCTACGCCAACCCGCGCTGGCCAACCGATACCGTCCTGGAGGCGTATACCTCCGTCGAGGACGAGACCTATGTCGAGGAGCGCCACGGCCGGGAGTTAACCTTCCGCCACCATCTGCGCCGCATCGAGCGCATCGTCGGCCCGGCCGCGGGGCGGGCGCTGCTGGACGTGGGGGCCTACATCGGCGTCTTCGTCGAAGTGGCCGCGGCCGCCGGCTGGCGGGCGCAGGGCGTCGAGCCGTCGTCGTGGGCGGCGGCCGAGGCCCAACGCCGCGGCCTGGCCGTCCATACCGGCACGCTTGACTCGGTCGATCTGCCGCCGGAATCGTTTGACCTCATCACCATGTGGGATGTCATCGAGCACCTGTCCGACCCGGCGGCCGAGCTGGCCCGCGCGCGGCGGCTGCTGCGGCCGGGCGGCTGGCTGGTGGCCCACACGATGGACATCAGCGCCCCGCTGGCCCGGATCATGGGCCCGCGCTGGCCGTGGCTGATGGATATGCACATCTACTACTTCGACCGGCGGACGCTGCCGGCCATGTTCACGGCCAACGGCCTGCGCGTTGTCTGGCAGGGGACACAGGGGCGTTACCTGCGGCTGGGCTATCTGGCCACGCGCGTCGGCGGGCTGAACGCGGGCCTGGGCCGGCTGGCCGGGGCGGTTGTGGATGGTCTGGGGCTGCATGAGGCCGCCGTGCCGGTCAACTTCGGCGACCTGATCACCTGCATTGGGCAAAGGCCATTCTAAGCACGGTAGAATCTTGGGCAACTTCATGCTATACTGCCATAAACCAAGGAGCTTGGGAGACGTCAATGGAGCCTATCAAGCTACTCATCGTTGATGATCACCCCCTCTTCCGGCAAGGGCTGGTCGATGTCCTAGAGACAGACCCCAGCATGCTGGTTGTGGGGGAGGCCGCCGATGGCGAGTCCGCCGTCGAGCGCGCCGCCGAACTGGAACCCGACATCATCCTGATGGATGTCAACCTGCCCAAGATGAATGGCTTGCAGGTGACGCGGCGTGTTGTCAGTCAGAATTCGGCGATGAAGGTCGTCATTCTGACGGGCTACGACGACGCCGAGCAGGTCTATCATGCCTTGCGGCTGGGCGCGGTGGCCTATTGCGCCAAGGACGTGCCCCCGGATGAGCTGTTGGACACAATCCACGCCGTCTGCGAGGGCGCTTACGTGATCAACAACCAGATCATGACCGACGAGGAGCTTCAGGCCTGGTTCCAGCGGCGGGCGACGCGCTATGGCACGTACCCGACGGAGGCAGCCGAAGGGGCCGAGGGCCAACCGGCCGGCACGTCCGCGTCCACGGCGGCCGTCACTCCCCTCTCGCCACGCGAGATGGAAATTCTGGAACTGGTGACGCGCGGGGCCAGCAACAAGGAAATTGCCCACCGGTTGACGATCAGCGAGCAGACAGTGAAGAACCACATGACCGCCGTCCTGCGCAAGCTGCGCGTGGATGATCGCACGCAGGCCGCGGTCTATGCCTTGCGACATGGCTGGGTGCGCCTGGAGGCGGCCCGGCCGCCGAGCCAATAGCGGCCCAGTAACGGTTAGCTGCGGAGGAACGAACGTATGCGCTTCTTGAGAGGCGAAGATGGTCAGGGGCTGGTGGAATATGCCCTGGTGCTGGTATTGGTCGCCGTCGTGGTCATCGCCATTTTGGCCCTGCTTGGCCCCTCTATCAGCCAGTGGCTCAGCAACGCCGGCGAATGGTTCCGGCAGGCGCTGAGCAGCTAGTGCTGCCTGGCCGCCGGCGGATGTGGCGGGAGCAAACGTGACAGACCGGACAACGAGCGACAACGACAAAAAACTGGAATCGGAACTGAGCGAAATCCGCGTGCGCCGCGACTCACCCGCTGTTGGCACGCGCGATGCCTTCCTGGAGCTAAAGAATCAACTCTGCCGCCATATTCTGGCCATGCGCGATCCGGCCCTGGACTTCAGCGACCGCGCCCAGATTCGGCCGTTTGTCCACGACCGGCTCGACGCTCTGCTGGATGAACGTCGCATTGTCCTGAACCGCGGCGAGAAACGACAACTGCTTGAGGCGATCGTCGCCGAGCTTTCCCAGTCACGCATCTAAGCGCCGATGGCGACTACCACCGTTTCACCAGGCTCCCCCGGCGCTGCCTGGCGGCGCGTCGGGGCGTTCTGCCTGGACGTGCTCTTTCCGCCCGTCTGCGGCGGCTGTGGGCGGGTCGGCGTGTTGCTCTGCCCGGCCTGCGTGGTCCGTCTTGTGCCCGTGGCCGGGCCGATTTGTCTCTGCTGCGGGCGCGCCCTCGACCGCGCGGCCGACATTGCCGGCGGCCTCTGCCGCGACTGCGCCGCGACGCCGCCGCTCCTGGCGCAGATGCGCGCCCCCCTGCGCTATGCCGAACCGGCCAGCAGTCTCATCCACCGCCTCAAATACGAGGGCTGCTTTGCCCTGGGGCCGGCGCTGGCGGGCGTGCTCATTGACGGGTGGCCGCGCTGGCCGTCGCCGCCCGACCTCATCGTGCCCATTCCGTTGCATCCGCGCCGCCGGCGGCAGCGCGGCTACAACCAGTCGGAACTGCTGGCCCGGCCGCTGGCCGCGGCCGTCGGTGTGGGCTATAGCGCCACCGCCCTGCAA
>JAIBAS010000266.1 GCA_019695075.1 Promineifilum sp.
TGCCGCCCGGCTGGGCGCGCGCGGCGTCCACATGCTCGATGCCCCGGTCAGCGGCGGCAGCGAGGGCGCGGCCAAGGGCACACTCAGCATCATGGTTGGCGGCGACGCCGCCCAGGTCGCGCGGGCCATGCCCATCCTGCAGGCGATGGGCAAGACGATCACCCACGTCGGCGGCCAGGGCGCGGGGCAACTGGCCAAGCTCGTCAACCAGGTGCTCGTCGTCGTCACCATGCAGGCCGTGGGCGAGGCGCTGCTGCTGGCCCAGGCGGGCGGGCTGGATCTGGAGCGCACGCTGGCCGCCGTCGGCGGCGGCGCGGCCGGTAGCTGGATGCTGAATAACCGCGGCCCGCAGGTCATTCGCCGCGACTGGCGGCCGGGCTTCACCATCGACTTACAGCAAAAGGACTTGCGCCTGGTGCTGGAGACGGCCGACGCTCTGGGCATCCCCCTGCCGTCCACGGCGCAGGTCTTCCAGTACTATCGCGCTCTGCAACAGCGTGGCCTGGGCGGCGAGGGCAATCACGCCCTGGTGAAGGCGCTGGAGCAGCTGGCCGGGCAGGAGATTGGCGCGTCCGGCTAAGATGTCAGCCGAACAGACCACCCACCTCCTGCTGCCGGTGACGCCGCCCTTCGACTTCCCGGCGGCGGCCTACTCCCACGGCTGGGCGCGCCTGGCCCCGAATCGCTGGGACGAGGCGACCCAGGTGCTCGGCCGCGTCGAACGGCTGGCGTCCGGCCAGGTCGTCGATCTGGCCATCTCAGCGCGGGACGATGCCGCGCTGGCCGTCGCTGTCGCCTACGCCGGCCCACTGCCGGCCGCCGACGTGGCCGAGATCGGCGGCAAGATCGGCCACATGCTGCGCTTCGATGAGGACTTCAGCCTGTTCTACGCCGAGTGCGCCCGGCGTGGCGGGCGGTGGGCGTCCGTCGATGGGCGGGGCCGGCTGCTGCGCTCGCCGACCGTCTTCGAGGATGTCGTCAAGACCATCGCCACGACCAATACGCAGTGGGGCGGCACAAAGCGCATGGTGCGCGGCCTCATCGATGCCCTGGGCGAACCCTTCCCGGCCGACCCCGCGCGCCGCGCCTTCCCCACGCCGGAGGCCGTCGCCGCCGCGCCGCTGGCCACGCTGGTCGAGGCTCGCTTCGGCTATCGCGCCGCCTACGTCCACGCCCTGGCCCAGCGCGTCGCCGCGGGCGAGCTAGACCTGGAGGGGCTGCTGCACAGCGATCTGCCCACGCCGGAACTGCGCCGCGCGTTGCTGGCCATCAAGGGCGTTGGCCCCTACGCCGCGGCCACGCTGCTGATGCTCCTCGGCCGCTACGACGCCCTCGGCTACGACACCGTCCTTCGCGACTTCGTCAGCGCCCGCTACTTCGGTGGCGAGCGGCGGCCGGAGCGGGAAATGCTGGCCGTCTACGACGATTGGGGCCAGTGGCGCTATCTGGCCTACTGGTTCGATATGTGGCTGCATGATCCCGGGGCTTGATCTATACACACGATTTCGCTAAACTATACACATCTGCCGGGCGAGGTGTGGCCAATGCGAACGAATATCGTGATCGATGATGAACTGCTCAAGCGCGCGTTAGAGTTGTCCGGGCTGAAGACCAAACGCGCCGTCGTTGAAGATGCCCTGCGGTTGTACGTTGAACTGAAAAAGCAAGCGGAGATCGGCGCGCTTTTCGGCAAGCTGCCCTGGGAAGGCGACCTGAACGTCATGCGCGAGGATCGGCTTGACTATTCTGATTGACTCTTCCGTATGGATCGACTTCTTTCGCGGGACGCCGTCGCCGGCGGCCCTCTACCTGCGCGATACGCTGGGCCGGCAGTCTTACGTCGTGGGCGGCCTGATGCTGGCCGAGGTCTTGCAGGGGTTCCGGCACAAAGCCGACTTCGACCGCGCCCGTGACGCCATGCTGCGGCTGCCCGTCGTCGCCCTGGTCGGCCGAGACCTGGCCCTCCTCTCGGCGGCCAACTATCGGCTGCTGCGGTCACGGGGGGTGACGATTCGCAACACGATCGACTGCCTCATCGCCACCTACTGCATCACCAACGAAGTCGTCCTGCTCCACTCTGATCGCGACTTCTCGGCGTTCGAGCGCACCCTCGGCCTGACGACCTGGCGGCCCACCTGAACGGTGGTCCGATTCTCCCAAATCGGCCTATAGCAGCGACCGGCTCACCGGCCCGATATGCTCCATAAACTCCGCCCGCGTCTTGGGGTTGTCGGCGAACGTGCCCAGCAGGGCGCTGGTGCGCATGCGGGCGTTGGACTTCTTCACGCCACGCATGGCCATGCACATATGCAACCCATCGACGACCACGGCCACGCCCAACGGCTGCACCAGCTCATCGATCAACTCGGCGATCTGCCGCGTCATGCGCTCCTGAATCTGCAAGCGCCGGGCGTAGACCTCGACGATGCGCGGGATCTTCGACAGGCCAATGACCTTGCGGTTGGGGATATAGGCCACGTGCGCCCGGCCGAAAAAGGGCAGCATGTGGTGCTCGCACAGACTGTAGAAATCGATGTCGCTGACGACGACCATTTCGCTGTAGCTGGCCTCGAAGAGGGCGTTGTTGAGCAACTCCACGGGATCGACGCGGTAGCCGAGCAGCAACTCGTCGTAGGCGCGGGCGACGCGGTTGGGTGTGTCGCGCAGCCCCTCACGCTCCGGGTCTTCGCCCACAGCGCGCAGGATGGTGCGCACAGAGTCAGCCACTTTTTCCTTACACGATGCCGCCAGCACCGGGCCGTCGGTCAATTCGCCCCCGGGATCGGGCGCGGTGTTGTCGAGGTGTCTTGCATCTATCATAATCTGGACATTATATCATAGTGATCAGTGGTCGGTGGTCGGTAGCCGTCAGACCTCAGAGGTTTTCTGAAACCTCTGAGGTCTCTCTGAGACGGTAGCCGTCAGACCTCAGAGGTTTTCTGAAACCTCTGAGGTCTGGCTCAGGTCTGGCCACTGACCACTCTACAGGAGGCTCGCCATGAACAGTGACCAGCAAGACCAGGCCGCCGACGCCCGTTTCGACGCCCGTCGCGCCGCGCGCCAGGCTCATGCCGACAAGTCGGCCAAGGGCATCGTCGATTTCGATGAGATGGTCAAGCTCGACGCCCGCCGCGAGATGATCCACCCCGATGACGGCCTCGGCCTGGAGCGCATCCTGGGCACGAGCGACCTGCTGGAGATCAACTTCCTCGACCTGGGCCGGCGCGCGGCGCGAACCGTCGGCCGCATTCAGGTGCGCGACCTCAGCGGCCACGTGCGCGAGTTCGGCACCGGCTTCCTCGTCTCGCCCAGCCTGCTGCTGACCAACAACCACGTCCTGCCGACGGCCGAGAGCGCCCGCCGCAGCCTGCTCGACCTCGACTTCGAAGACGACGAGAACTTCCAACCGCGCACGCCAGTCACGTTCGGCCTCGACCCCGACCGCTTCTTCTACACCGACGCCGCCCTCGACTTCAGCTTCGTCGCCGTCCGCCCGGTGGCCAATGACAGCCCGGCCGAGCTGAGCGCCTACGGCTTCCTGCCCCTGCGTGAGGCCAAGGGCAAGGTGCTCGTCGATGAGTACGTCGGCGCGATCCAGCACCCCGGCGGCGCGCCCAAGAAGATCGCCCTGCGCAACAACAAGGTCGTCGATGTCTTCGACGATTTCGTCCACTACACGACCGACACCGACCGCGGCGCGTCCGGCTCGCCGGTGCTCAACGACCAGTGGCAGGTTGTCGCTCTGCACCACGCCGGCGTCAAGAAGCGCGATTCGGCCGGGCGCGTCCTGGCCGTCGACGGCTCGGTGTGGCAACCGGCGATGGGCGAAGACCGCATCGCCTACGTCGCCAACGAGGGCGTGCGCGTCAGCA